>NZ_JBHUXV010000049.1:0-64920 GCF_042669125.1 Streptomyces sp. NPDC057253
CCGGATCTGGAAGGCGGGTAACCGCTGGAGGTGACCGGTACTAATAGGCCGAGGGCTTGTCCATATTTGCTCGCGTCCACTGTGTTAGTTCTGAGGCAACGACCGTGTGTTTTCCGGTCTAATCTCATAGTGTTTCGGTGGTCATAGCGTGAGGGAAACGCCCGGTTACATTCCGAACCCGGAAGCTAAGCCTTACAGCGCCGATGGTACTGCAGGGGGGACCCTGTGGGAGAGTAGGACACCGCCGAACAATTTTTGGGAAAACCCCCGTTCCATTCGGAACGGGGGTTTTTCTGTTTTCGTACTACTGTGGTCGACATGAATTACCTGATTCGGTCCGTCCGCGCTGATGAGTGGTCCGCCGTGAAGGCGTTGCGGCTGGTGGCGCTTCAGGATCCGATTGCACCTCTCGCTTTTCTGGAGACCTATGAGGACGCCGTTGGCCGGCCGGACTCCTTCTGGCAGGAGCGCACGGCTTCCGGCGCGGAAGGGGCACAGGGGGCACAGACGGTTGTCGCCGAGGCACCCGACGGTCGGTTCGTCGGGACGGTGACCGTGCTCATGGAGGAGGCCGGGACCACGGACTGGGCGGGGTTCCCCGTGGAGCGGAAGCAGGGGCATCTCGTGGGGGTCTTCGTGCGGCCCGAGGAGCGGGGCAGCGGGCTCACCGACGTGCTGTTCGACGCCGCTCTGGAGTGGGCGTGGGCGCACGGGGCCGAGCGGGTGCGACTGATCGTGCACGAGGACAACGGGCGGGCGCAGCGGTTCTATCGCAAGGCCGGGTTCGAGCCGAGTGGTGTGGTGGTGCCGCTCGCGGCGGTTCCGGGGCAGTCCGAGCTGGAGTTCGTGCTCGACCGTCCCTGACCGGACGGGGACTGCACGGGGGCTACACGGGCAGTTCGACGTCCGGCCAGCGGGTGCGGGCCTGTTCCCGGGACCGGAGCAGGGCCAGGGTCGGTAGCCCTCGGTCCGCTCCGGTGGCCAGCAGCTCCGGGAGCTGGGGAAGCGGAGCCACGGCTGCGACGTCGTCCAGGACGAGCGTCAGTGGTGGGTCGAGGCGACCGGCGGATGACCGTTCGGCCATGTGCCGGCCACGCTCGACCACGCTGGAGGTGAGGGCCGTCAGGAGGGGCATCGCGCCGGGGTTGGTTCTGGGGTCCTCGATGGATTCCCCCACCACATAAAGCGTGCCCCCTTCGTCGACGAAGGAATCCAAGGCGAGGGCATCATTTCGGTTGGGAGTGCATGCCTCGCGGATGTTGACGGTGAAGAGGGCGGAGAGGGCTCGGGCCGTCAGTTCCTGGGCGATGTCTCTGCGCTCCGGGTGGGCTGTCAGGGCTGCTTCGAGTTCGCCCGCGGCGCCTGGGGATGCCTTCGGGTGGGTGCGGAGGGTTCGTACCGCGTCCTGGATCTGGGTGCCCTGGCACCAGCGGTGGACGTGGCGGATGGTGCGGCCGTCTATGGCGGCAGCGTGGAGGTAGCTGCGGAGGAGGGTTTCCGCTACGTCGGTGACTGCCTGGTCGATTTTTGCGGTGGGGCGGATGGGGGCGAGGAGGGCGGTGGCTCTGGCCTTCGCTGTTTCCTTGTGCTCGCAGCCGGTGGTGGGGGACCAGTGGAGGCGGGCCGGGGTGTCGCAGAGGTGGGTGGGGTCGTAGACGTGGACCGGGCCGAGTTTGGCTCTGGCGTCCTTGGTGTCCTGCCAGATGGTGGGGTTCGAGGTGACTACGAGGGTGGGGCCCTCCGCGTCCCTGATGGTCTGGGTTGCGGTGGGGTGGCGGGTTTCCCTGGGGGCGTAGAGGACCGCGCCTTCGGCGCGTGGTGTTTCCCACCCGCCCACCCGTTCACCCTTGGACAGAGAAGTGGGCAGCTTGGCCGACGTCGCCGTTGCACGGAGTGGCGCAGCCGACTGGGGGAGCCCGGGTGGGTTGCTCGCCACGGGCGGCTGCGGCTGCGGCTCCGGTGCCGGTCTCGGGGCCGGTACCTCATGGGCCGGTGCCTCGTGTGCCGGTGTCTCAGAAGCAGGCGTCGGTTGCGGAGCCCTACGGCGTTCCCGGGCCGCCAGTTTCTCCGCTCTTGTTCTCGCTCGTACCGCTCTCCAGCGGGCCAGGGTTCCCATCACGAAGATGGTCAGGACGGCCAGGATCAGCAGTTGGCCGATGAACAGGCCCCAGACCAGGCCGTAGCCGGAGAGTTGGTCGGTCGGGGTGTCGGGCCAGGCGCCGGGGATGTCCTGGGGGTGGCCGATGAGGTGGCGCATGGCCAGGGGGGTGCGGGTGAAGGTGACGGCTCGGGGCCAGGTGCCGTGGGCGAGGAGGCCCGCGAGGCCCGTCGCCGTCCAGACCAGCAGGGTCATGCCGAGGAGGAAGGCGAGTATGCCGACCAACAGGCCGTCCGGGATGCCTCCCTGGGCGTCCCGAGCGTCCTGTCGGCGGTCGTCCGGTCTCACCACTGCCCGACCCTCCTACCTACGCCACCGTCGACTCGGAGTCGCCCATGTGCTGTTCGACGAAGGCCGCCGCCCTCTCCTCCGCCTCCAACTCGGCGGCGCGCAGGGCGTCGTCGGTCAGTTCGCGGTCCGCGGAGGACTCCGTCATCGCGCGGTCGGTGAAGACCAGCGGGCGTTCCGTCTCGGTGACCAGGTGTTTGACCACCTGGACATTGCCGTTGACGTCCCAGACGGCGATGCCGGGGGTGAGGGACGGGATGATCTCGACCGCCCAGCGGGGCAGGCCCAGGACGCGGCCCGTGGCTCGTGCCTCGTCGGCCTTCTGGGCGTAGATCGTGCGGGTCGAGGCCATCTTCAGGATCGCGGCCGCCTCCTTCGCCGCCGCTCCGTCCACCACGTCGGACAGGTGGTGGACCACCGCCACGAAGGACAGGCCGAGCCGTCGGCCGAACTTGAGCAGGCGCTGGAAGAGCTGGGCCACGAAGGGGCTGTTGATGATGTGCCAGGCCTCCTCGACCAGGAAGATGCGCTTCTTCCGGTCGGGGCGGATCCAGGTGTGTTCCAGCCAGACTCCGACGATCGCCATCAGGATGGGCATGGCGATGGAGTTGCGGTCGATGTGGGACAAATCGAAGACGATCAGCGGCGCGTCCAGGTCGATGCCGACCGTGGTCGGGCCGTCGAACATGCCCCGCAGGTCACCGTCGACCAGGCGGTCCAGGACGAGGGCCACGTCCAGGCCCCAGGCACGGACGTCCTCTATGTCGACGTTCATCGCCTCGGCCGACTCCGGCTCGGGGTGCCGTAGCTGCTCCACGATGTCCGTGAGGATCGGCTGGCGTTCGACGATCGTCTCGTTGACGTAGGCGTGCGCGACCTTCAGGGCGAAGCCGGAGCGCTCGTCGAGGCCGTGGCCCATCGCCACCTCGATGATGGTCCGGAGCAGGGCGAGCTGGCCGGTCGTCGTGATCGCGGGGTCGAGGGGGTTGAGGCGGATCCCCATGTCCAGGGCGGCCATGGGGTCCAGGCGGATGGGAGTTATCCCCAACTCCTGCGCGATCAGGTTCCATTCACCGACGCCGTCCTCGCCCTGGGCGTCCAGGACGACCACTTGGCGGTCGCGGAAGCGCAACTGCCGTAGGACGTAGGTCTTCTCCAGGGCCGACTTGCCGTTGCCGGACTCGCCCAGGACCAGCCAGTGGGGGGCCGGCAGCTGCTGGCCGTAGAGCTGGAAGGGGTCGTAGATGTAGCCCTTGCCGGAGTAGACCTCGCGGCCGATGATCACGCCCGAGTCGCCGAGGCCCGGCGCGGCGGTCGGGAGGTAGACCGCCTGGGCCTGGCCGGTGGAGGTGCGGACCGGCAGGCGGGTCGTCTCGACCTTCCCGAACAGGAAGGACGTGAAGGCGTCGGTGAGGACGGACAGCGGATCCCGCATGCTTGGTCCCCTACTTTCGGATGCCGGTGGCGAACGGAAGCGTGTTCACGAAGGCGCGGTGGTGCTCGCGGTCGCACCACTCCAGCTTCAGGTACGACTTTCCCGCCGAGGCCCGGATGGTCCGCTTGTCGCGGGCCAGGGCCTCGGGGGAGCGGGAGGAGACGGTGATGTAGCCGACCAGGTTCACGCCGGCCGCGCCGCTCGCGAGGTCCTCGCCGCGCTGGTCGAGGCGGGAGTGGGCGGCCACGTCACGGGGGTCGATCGTGCGGTTCATCTTGGCCGCGCGCGAGGCCTCCGCCACGTCGTTGGTCTTCTCGGTCAGCATGCGCTCGATGGCGACCTCGGTGGGTTCGAGGTCCATCGTGACGGCGACCGTGCGGATGACGTCCGGGGTGTGGACGAGGAGCGGTGCCAGGAAGTTGACGCCGACGGGGGTCATCGGCCACTCCTTGACCCAGGCCGTGGCGTGGCACCAGGGCGCGCGGGTGGAGGACTCCCTGGTCTTCGCCTGGAGGAACGTCGGTTCCATGGCGTCGAGTTCGGCCGGCCAGGCGTTGCGCTTGGTCATCGCCTGGATGTGGTCGATGGGGTGGTCCGGGTCGTACATGGAGTGGATCAGCGAGGCGAGCCGGCCCTGGCCGAGCGGCTGGCGGACCCGGATGTCGGCCTCCTGGAGGCGCGAGCAGATGTCGGTCAGCTCGCGGGCCATGACCACCGCGAGACCGGCGTCCCGGTCGAGCTTGCGGCCGGACTGGGGGCGGGCCGCGCGGGCCATCGCCTGGGCCTCGGCGGCCAGTTCGCGGGTGTAGTGCATGCAGGCGACCAGATAGGCGCGGTGCTGCTCGCTGCTGGTCGACACCATCGACTGGAGTTGGTCGTACGACGTCTGGAGCCAGGGCAGCGCCTTGTCGTCCCCGCGTACCGCGACGTCCTTGGCGTGGGCGTCGGGGTCGGCGGGCAGGGTGCGGGCGAGCATCTGGAGGCGGGTGACGAAACCGTCGCCGTTGGCCACGTGCTTGAGGAGGGTGCCGAAGCGGTCGACGAGGGCTTCCTGGTCCTCGGAGTCGCGCAGGCCGACGCCGGGGCCCTCGATCTCGATGGCGGCGGTGACGGTACGGCGGTCCGCGTGCAGCAGTACGGCGATCTCGTCGGGGCCGAAGGGGGCGGCGAGCCAGTTGATCCGGCCGATGCCGGGGGGCGGGCCGACCTCGACCTCGCGGCCGTCGACGTGGGTGCCGGCCTCCATGACGGAGGAGCGGTAGGTGGTGCCCTGGCGCAGGGTGCGCTTGTAACTGCGGTTGATCTCGAACCACTTGTAGAAGGTGCGGCGCTTGTACGGCACGTAGACCGCGGCCAGCGCGACGAGCGGGAAGCCCATCAGGAGCACGATGCGCAGGGAGAGCACCGGGACGAGGAGCCCGCACATCATGCCGAGGAACGCGCCCACGATGATGAGCGCGATCTCGCCGGTCTCACGGTTCCTGCCGACGATCGCGTTCGGCCGGGCGCGGCCGATCAGATATGTACGGCGGGGCGTGACCGTATGCGACACGTGGGACTCGGTCGTCAACGCCCGTCACCTCCTGTGCTGTTGCTACTGCCGTTGCGGGTGTTGCCGGCGTGCGGGGTGTTCACCGGGTTGGCCGCGCGGGGAGCGGGAGCGGCGGAGGGGACAGATCCGCCGCCTCCGTTCGGGGTGCGCGAGCTGTGCGCGGCGACTCCGCCGGACGCCGGGTTGCTCGGGCGGGCGCCCGAGCCTCCGGAGGCCTGACCGTTGTTGTCGGCCCGGGAGCTGTGGGTCTTGATGCCCTGGGCGACGAGGGTCGCGGGGGAGCTGATGACGGCTGCCGCCTTGCCCTCGGCGTTCTGCATGATGCGGTTGTTGCGGGAGCCGGCGATCTCGTCGCCGAAGCCGGGGACGAAGCGGTAGATCATCGCGCTGGCGAAGATGGCGAGCAGGATGATGGCGAGGCCGGAGACGACGGCGGAGAAGGCGTCGGGGCCGTCGTCGGAGGAGAGGGCTCCCGCGAGGCCGAGGACGATGACGATGACCGGTTTGACCAGGATGACCGCGATCATGATGCCGGCCCAGCGGCGGACGTGGCCCCAGAGGTTCTTGTCGACGAGGCCGGCGTAGACGACGGTGCCGAGGAGGGCGCCGACGTAGAGGAGGGCGGCGCGGATGACGAGCTCCAGCCAGAGGACTCCGGCGGCGAGGATGCTGACCAGGGAGACGACGATCAGCATGATGGGGCCGCCGCCGATGTCGTTGCCCTTCTCCAGGGCGCCGGAGAAGGTGCCGAAGAAGGTGTCGGTCTGGTCGCCGGTGGCTTTGGCGAGGACCTCTGAGACGCCGTCGGTGGCGGAGACGACGGTGTAGAGGATGAGGGGGGTGAAGGCGGAGGCGAGGACGGTCAGCCAGAGGAAGCCGATCGCTTCGCTGATGGCGGTGGTGAGGGGGACGCCTCGTACCGCGCGCTTGGCGACTGCGAGCAGCCACAGGAGGAGGGTGAGGATGGTGGAGGCGGCGAAGACGACGGCGTACTGCTGAAGGAACTTCTGGTTGGTGAAGTCGACGTTGGCGGTGTCTTTTACGGCTTCGCTGAGCTTGTCGATGGTCCAGGCGGCGGCTTTGGCGCAGCTGTTGGCCAGGGAGGACATGGGGTCGAGGGTGGTCGTGGGGTCGTCGGTGATCGACCCTCCGCTCGACTTGTTGCTGCGGTCGCTCTCGCACAGAGTCCTCGCGGCGCCGCTGAGGAGACGGCAGGCGTCGTCGCTCGCCGAGGGCGTCGGTGTGGGCGTGGGGGCCGCGAAGGCGCGGGCCGCGAGCAGCACGGTCGCGCTCTGTACGGCCGTGACCGCGGCGGCGGCCTTGAGCACGTAGCGACTACCGGGCATAGGTGAACCCTCCGTACTCGTCGACAGCCTTTGCCATCTCGTCGGCGCTGGAGGCCCGGTCGTCGCCGGGGACGGGCGCCGGGCCTTCCTTCTGGGACTGTGTGGCGACCTTCCAGTCGCCGGAGACCCAGTCGAGCTGCATGGTGATGGTGAACCAGCTGTTGGTGACGGGGTTCGTGGAGTTCTCGCCCGCCATGCCGAGCAGCCCGCTGCACCAGACCTCGACGGTCACGCTGTTCTGGGCGGACGCGGTGACCTTGGTGCCGATGGGACTCGTACGGGATACGAAGGTGTAGCCGGCGGGCGTGGAGCCGTCGTCGTTCAGCCCGACGGTCTTGTTGAAGGCCGGTGTGTAGGCCCGGTCCAGGGTCGACCGGAACCCGTCCAGACGCGCGGGGGCGACGACGGTCTGGAGGATCGCGTCCCGCCTGGCCTTGTCGAACATGTCGGCGGCGCCCAGCGCCACCGCGTAGTTCGCCGCCGCGCTCTGGGCTCCCTGCGGGTCATGCGCGTAGCCGGTGGGAATCGCACCCGAGGTGCCCTGTACCGGTTTGGTCCCGGTCGGGGCCGTGGACGAGCTCTTCGGTTTGTCTCCTGTTCCCGTCGCCGTGGAGTCGGAGGTGTTGTCGCCGCGGTTCGCGAAGGCGATGGCTGCGATCAGGAGGATGATGACGCCCACGACCGTGATGAGGCTTCTGGAGCTGGAGCGGGGGGTGCGGCGGGCGCCGCCGTAGACGTCGCCGGGGCGCTCCGGGTAGCGGGTGCGGGTCTGGCCCGTGCCGCCGTAGCCCTCGTGGTCGTCTCCCGGACTCATGCCGCTCACGCCCCCTCGACGTCGTACGAAAACCCGTAGGAGTACGACGGTAGCCGCGCTGGTTCCCGCGCGGGTGCGGTGTGGTGACTCGACATCAGGGAACGCAACCTCAGCCGGTGGGCACTGCGGACGGGTGGGGTAGGAGGGGGTACCGGGGGTGCCCGGCCGGACTGGAGGTGCGTCGACCGGACGCGACGGCTATACGGCCATGCCGTACACGATGGTGAAGAGGGTGCCGAGCGATCCGATGATGAAGACTCCGGTCAGGCCCGCGATGATGAGGCCCTTGCCCTGTTCCGCGCTGAAGGTGTCCCGCAGGGCGGTGGCGCCGATGCGCTGCTTCGCGGCGCCCCAGATGGCGATGCCGAGGCAGAGCAGGATGGCGACCGCCATGACGACCTGGATCATCGTCTTCGCCTCGGTCCCCAGCGCACCGAAGGGCCCCCAGTCGGGAGCGATCCCGCCGATGATGGTGTTGATGTCTCCCTTGTCGGCCGCAAAGAACATGTAAGTCACCGCCCCTGGTGGGTAGTTCCGCTTCCCCTGCGTGGGCGCAGAGGTCAGGCCTCATTGTCGCCGACAATTCCGCCGTCGTATGTCGACTTGGCGTCATTGGTTGGCGGGTTTCGTACGAATGACTGTCTGGTCACTCTGTGTATCACGGCAGGTCACGCCGGGCAATGAGGCCTGAGCGGAACCTGTCGTGTGGTTCCGTCGTTGACCCCTCTTACGACCTGCGGTGCTTCTGGCACCGATGTTCCCCGGGTGAAGGCTAACCCGGAGCGGCACCGGCATGACGAACGGGCCGCGGGAGGGGAGCCCGCGGCCCGTTCGTTGACGGAGAGTCAGCTGGTGAAGCCGCTGACTCCCTCCGGGGTGCCCCAGCCGGTCGGTCCGTCGTAGCCCGAACCGGCGGTGCAGAAGTAGCTCGTGGCGCAGGTGCCGTTGTTGCCCGAGGTCACGTCGTTGAGGGCGGAGGTGTGCTTGTAGGGGTACTGGGCCGGATAGTCGCTGCTCCCGGGGGTGCCGGCCAGCGCGTAGACGCCGGCGATGATCGGGGCGGAGGCGCTGGTGCCGCCGAAGGTGTACCAGCCGGCGGTGACGCCGTAGGAGTCGTAGACGGAGACTCCGGTGGCCGGGTCGGCGACGGCGGAGACGTCCGAAATCATGCGCTTGCCGCAGCCGGTGTCGGTCTGCCAGGTGGGCTTGGCGTCGTAGGCGGAGCAGCCGGAGCCGGTGCCCTCGGTCGAGCTCGTCTTCCAGACCGTCTCGGTCCAGCCGCGGGCGTTGGAGGCGGTGGCGAGCGCGGTGCCGCCGACCGAGGTCACGTACTTGGAGGCGGCCGGGTACTCGGCGCCGTAGTCCGCGTCACCCGCGCTGACCGTGATGGCGACGCCGGGGTGGTTGAAGTACGAGGAGTCGTACGAGGTGTCCGAGGAGGACTCGGAGCCTCCGTAGGAGTTGGAGACGTACTTGGCGCCCAGGGTGACCGCCTCGTTCACGGCGGTGCCGAGGTTGGCCATGGTCGCCGACTTGGCCTCGACCAGCAGGATGTGGGCGTCCGGGGCGATCGCGGAGACCATGTCGAGGTCGAGGGAGATCTCCTCGGACCAGCCGGCGTCGCTGCGGGGCAGGGAGGTGGTGGAGCCGGTCTGGGAGACCTTCTTGAAGCAGCCGTTGGCGGTGGTGCAGGCGGGCAGGCCGTAGTACGAGCGGTACTGGGCGAGGTCGGCCTCGGCGTTGGGGTCGTTGTAGGCGTCGACGATGGCGATGGTCGCGCCGGTGCCGCCCGAGGCCGCGGCGGAGGTCAGGCCGTAGGCGGAGCGCAGGTCGCTCGGGCCGTAGCCGGTGGGGGTGGCGGCGGAGGCCTTCGGGGTGACGCCGCGGGCCTGCTGGGCCTTCTGGAAGGCCGTGATGCCGCCGGTCACGCGCAGGGAGTTGCAGGCGAGTTCGCCGGCCTTCTTGGGAGTGGCGCAGGGAGTCGCGGTCCAAGTCACCTTGGACGAGGCCGTCGCGTCCGCGTGGACGGCGGTGCCGAGACCGGCGAGGGCGAGGGCGGCCGTGGCGGCCGTGGCGGTGCTGACGCGGCGCCATCTCAGCCGTATGTGGGGGAAGTCGGTACGCAAGGTGCAGCCTCCTGAGGTGGTGGAACAGGGGCGGTGCGGGTGCGTGCCGTCGGTGTGGGTTCCCGGCGGCTGGGGGGCGGCCTGCGACGACGGTCCTCTTGTTGAGGACGTGACAACAAGGGACCCGGTGGATTCCTGACTGACGCCTTACCGAACGGGGTGTCGGCGTTACCCGGCGATGGAAGCTCGTTGGACTGCGGGCGGCGCTCGCTTGACCCGGTGGGCGGAGGTACGGCGAACGGGCCGCGGCCGGATGCCGCGGCCCGTTGCCGTTGTGCCGCCGAGGGGACCCCACGTCCCCCTCTCAAGGGCGGCGCCCCCGTGACCCGACGGGGACGTTCAGAAAGCGGCTCAGCCGCCGAAGGCGCCGAGGCCCTGCGGGGTGCCGAGGCCGGTGGGGCCGTCGTAGCCGGTCCTGGCGGTGCAGAAGTAGCTCGTCGAGCAGGTGCCGTTGTTGCCCGAGGTCACGTCGTTGAGGGCGGAGGTGTCCAAGTAGGGGTACTGGGACGGGTAGTCGCTGCTGCCCGGGGTGCCCGCGAGGGCGTACACCGACGCGATGATCGGGGCGGAGGCGCTGGTGCCGCCGTAGGTGTTCCAGCCGGTGCCGTCGGAGCCGTAGGAGTCGTAGACCGAGACTCCGGTGGCGGGGTCGGCGACGGCGGAGACGTCGGCGATCATGCGCTTGGTGCAGCCGGTGTCGGTCTGCCAGGAGGGCTTGGCGTCGTAGGCGGAGCAGCCGGAGCCGGTGCCCTCGGTGGAGCTGGTCTTCCAGACGCTCTCGGTCCAGCCGCGGCTGGTGGAGGAGGCGGACAGCTTGGTGCCGCCGACCGCGGTGACGTACTTGGAGGCGGCCGGGTACTCGGCGCCGTAGCCCTCGTCGCCGGCGGAGACGGTGATGGCGACGCCGGGGTGGTTGAAGTAGGAGGAGTCGTACGAGGTGTCCGAGGAGGACTCGGAGCCGCCGTAGGAGTTGGAGACGAACGTGGCGCCCAGCTTCACGGCCTCGTTCACGGCGGTGCCGAGGTTGGCCATGCTCGACGACTTGGCCTCGACCAGCAGGATGTCGGCGTTCGGGGCGATGGCGGAGACCATGTCGAGGTCGAGGGAGATCTCACCGGCCCAGCCGCTGTCGGCGCTGGGCAGCGAGGTGGTGGAGCCGGTCTGGGAGACCTTCTTGAAGCAGCCGTTGGCGACTGTGCAGGCGGGCAGGCCGTAGTAGCTGCGGTAGGTGGCCAGGTCCGCGGCGGCGTTGGGGTCGTCGTAGGCGTCGACGATGGCGATGGTCTCGCCGGAGCCGTAGTTCGCGGACGCGTCGGTGAGGCCGTAGGCGTCCTGGAGGTCGCTCGGGCCGTAGCCGGTGGGGGAGGCGACGGAGGCCTTCGGGGAGATCGTCGCGGGCTTGACGCCCTTCCTCGCGGCCTGTGCCTCCTGGAAGGCGGTGGTGCCCCCGGTGACGCGCAGGGCGTCGCAGGACGCGTAGCCCTTCTTCGGGGTGGTGGCGCACGCGCTCGTGTACCGCACGTGGGCCTTGGCGACCGCGGCCGCGATGGCCTTGCCGCTCACCTGGTGGGGCGTGGCCGCGTCGGCGTGCGCGGCGGTGCCGAGGCCGGCGACGAGCAGGGCGCCGGTGGCCGCGGCGGCGGAGCCGATCCGACGCCATCTGCCGGATATGTGGGGGGAGTGGGAAGTACGCAACGTACAGCCTCCTGGGAGTGGTTGCAGAGGCCTGCGGTGGGGGACCACCGGTGAGGTTCCCGGTGGGGGCGGCGACCCGCGTAGACCATCGCCTTGTTGAGTACGTGACAACAAGACACCCGACGGAATCCTGACTTCCGCCTTACTGAAGGGCGTTGCGGGCTTACTGATCAGTGGCGGCCCGATGGGCGGGGGATGGTTCCGGCTTGACCATCCGTCCGCGCCGCCCAGAAGGCCCGCAGGGCGTCGGCGAGCGCCTCGGGGGCCTCTTCGGCCATGTGGTGCCCGGAGTCGACGGGGCCGCCTTCCAGTGGGCCGCCGGCCCAGTCGCGCCAGACGGCCAGGACGTCGCCGTAGAGCTCGGCCATGTCGTCCCGGGTGGCCCACAGGATCTGGAGCGGGCAGCCGATGCGCCGGCCCGACCGCTGGTCGGTGTCGTCGTGCTCCCGGTCGACACCGAGCCCGGCGCGGTAGTCCTCGCACATGGCGTGCACGGTGGCCGGGTCGTGGATGGCGCGGTGGTAGTCCTCGTAGGCCTCGGCGCCCATCTGTTCGGGCGTGGCCGTGTACCAGGCGTCCGGGTCGGCGTTGATGACCCGTTCGGCGGGCTTGGCCGTCTGGCCGAGGAAGAACCAGTGCCACCAGCTGGCGGCGAAACGGGCGTCGCAGCGGCGCAGGGCCTCCCCGATGGGGACGGCGTCCAGGACGCTGAGCGCGGACACCGCCCCGGGGTGGTCCAGGGCGAGGCGGGTCGCCACGTACGCGCCCCGGTCGTGCCCGACGACCGCGAACCGCTCGTGTCCGAGCCCCCGCATCACGTCGAGGCAGTCGCCGGCCATGGCGCGCTTGGAGTACGGGCGGTGCTCCGGGTCGGTCGAGGGCTTGTCGGAGCCGCCGTAGCCGCGCAGGTCGGGGCAGACGACGGTGTGACCCGCCTCGGCCAGCAGCGGGGCGACGCGGTGCCAGGTGGCGTGGGTGCGGGGGTGGCCGTGCAGCAGGAGCACGGCCGGGCCGCTGCCGCCGTGCCGCACCCGCAGCCGGACGCCGTCCCGGCCCTCGCGGTGGGTCAGCTCGAAGCCGTCGAACACACGGGCCTCCTGGGGGTCGGATGTCCGGACCCGACTGCCCAGGGGGGTGCGGTCCACACGCGGTCGGGTGTCCGGACCCCACGGCCCGGGCCTCGCGTCCCACAGGGCCCGTACGCCGGTTGACGCTTTTCTCACCTTCGTACGGAATGCTGGCGTCCGATGAAGCGCACGCCACGTACCGCTCTGTACGCCGTCGTCGTCCTGCTCGCCGTCACCGCGTCCTCCGAGGCGATCGCGGACGACGGGACAGGGCCGTTCGGAGTGACCGAGGTCGCCCCCGCCACCGCGCAGAACGCCATGGTGGGCGCCCTGTTCGACGGCAAGCAGCACATCTGCACCGCCTCCGTCGTCCGCAGCCCGGAGCGGGACCTCGTGGTCACCGCCGCGCACTGTCTCGACGGCGACGACGACCTGGTGTTCGTGCCCGGGTACCGGGACGGGACGGCGCCCTACGGCAGGTGGAAGGTGGGGAGGCGGTATCTGCCCGCGGGGTGGTCCAAGGACCAGGACGAGGACAGCGACCTCGCCTTCGCCACGGTGGACGGAAAGGTCCAGGACCGCGTCGGCGGGAACCGGTTCACGACGGGTACGGCGACCGGGGCCACCGCCGTCACCGTCACCGGGTACCCCTCCTCCCGGGACGTGCCGATCACCTGCACCAACAAGCCGACCGCGCACAGCCGTACGCAACAGCGCATCGACTGCCCGCAGTTCACCGGCGGGACCAGCGGCAGTCCCTGGGTGAACGGGAACGGACAGGTCGTCGGGGTGCTGGGCGGCCACGAGGAGGGCGGGGTGACGCCCGACGTGTCGTACAGCGTGGTGCTCGGGGCGGAGGCGGCCGCGCTCTACCGGGGCGCGGTCTGCTGATCTTTGTGCCGACCCCGCCGAGTACCCCGGTTTCCGTCGGGGAAGCTCATAAACTGGCGCGGGCGGACTCCCGGTCGGTGAGGGGCGGTTGACGGTGCGTAAGGCGTGGCTCGTGACGGGCGCCGTTCTCGGGGCGGGGCTCAGCTTCGTGATGCTGCTCGTCGTGGGGGTCTACGTCGTCGCCGGGAACCTCGCCGGCGGGGTGGGCGGAGCCGGCAAAGCCCTGGCCAAGGGCGCGGTGCCGGCCGCCTACCGGAACCTCGTGCAGAAGTGGGGCAACCTCTGCCCCGCCATCAACCCGGCCCTGCTCGCCGCCCAGCTCTACCAGGAGAGCGGGTTCAACCCCAACGCGCAGAGCGCGGCCGCGGCGCAGGGCATAGCGCAGTTCATCCCCGGGACCTGGGCCACCCACGGCGTCGACGGCGACGGGGACGGCGACAAGGACGTCTGGGACCCCAACGACGCCATTCCGTCGGCGGCTTCGTACGACTGCTCGCTCGCGTCCTACGTGAAGGACGTGCCGGGGAACCTCACCGAGAACATGCTCGCCTCCTACAACGCGGGCGCCTACGCGGTCATCAAGTACGGGGGCGTGCCGCCGTACAAGGAGACCCAGAACTACGTGAAGACCATCACGACCCTGGAGGAGAGCTTCGCCGCGCCGACGAGCCGGGTCGATCCCTCCAAGCAGGCCGCCGGTGCCATCTACTACGCGCAGAAGAAGCTCGGGACGCCCTATTTGTGGGGCGGCACCGGTACGGCCGCGCAGGGCGGGCGCTTCGACTGCTCGGGGCTGACGCAGGCCGCGTACAAGACGGTGGGCATCACCCTTCCGCGCGTCGCCAACGACCAGTACAACGCGGGCCCGCATCCGGCCAGAAGTGAACTGTTGCCGGGGGACCTGGTGTTCTTCTCCAAGGACCCGACAAATTCGCGTGCCATCCACCATGTGGGGATTTATGTGGGCGGCGGATACATGATCGACGCACCGAGAACGGGTGCTGTGATCCGGTTCGACCCGATCGACACTTCTGAGTACTTCGGCGCCACCCGGGTCACCGAAGATGGCGCGAAAGCATTGCCCACCACGGTGTGACCGAGCGTGAAACCCACCCCCTGAGCTGCGGCGATGTGTCTCTCTTCGATAACGTCTGCGTGATCATTCAGTGGAGTGTGGAACGTATTAACGGGAGCCGTGCGTTCCTGGGGCGTAGCCGAGCGCACATGGGTACGCCGGGAAAGACGACGAAGGGGCCGCAGCACCATGGCTGTTCTCGCCGGATCCGGGTCGAACCCCGACGTCGACCTGCTCTACGACATCAACGGCCTGGCCAAGGACGCCCCGCACTGGTTCGACCGGGTCATGGAGTACGTCGGGGAGTACGGGATCCTGCTCGGGATGGTGCTGCTCATCCTGTGGTGCTGGTGGGGCGGGCGCCGGCGCGGGGGTGAGGACGCGGCGTCCTCCGTGGCCGCGCTGGTCTGGGCGCCGCTCGCCGCCGCGCTCGCCGTGCTCGTGAACGTCCCCATAAGGGGGTTCGTCGAGCGGCCCCGGCCGTTCCGGACCCATGAGGGGCTCGAGGTCCTGGTTTCCGGGAAGACCGACTACTCCTTCGTCAGCGACCACGCGACGATCACGATGGCGATGGCCGTCGCGTTGTTCGTGGCGAACCGGAAGTTCGGCGTGGTCGGGATTCTGCTCGCGCTGCTCGAGGGGTTCTGCCGGGTGTACATGGGGGTGCACTATCCGACGGACGTCGTCGGGGGGTTCGCGCTCGGGACGGCTGTGGCGCTGTTGTTGTCGCCGCTTGCGATGGCTCTGCTGACGCCGCTTATGAAGGCGGTCGAGGGGTCGTCCAAAGGCGCGTGGTTGATTCGGGCGCGCGGGAGTGAGCGGGGGGCTTCTTTGATCCCCGGGGCTCGGCGGGGGACTGCGGCTTCCGAGAGGGATCTCGCCGCTTAGATGCCGGGTGCGGCTGCGTTGTGGCTTGTCGCGCAGTTCCTCGCGCCCCTGAGGGGGCGCTACAGCGACTGTGGGTACGAGAAGAACCCTTCCGGGTCGTACTGCTTCTTCACCCTCGTCAGCTTGGTCACCGCGTCGCCGTAGTACGCCTTGCGCCAGTCCTTCAGGGTGGGGTCCGTGTAGTTCTGGTAGGCCGCTCCTGAGGCGTACGGCCTCATCGCGTCGTGGGCCGCGTCCAGCCAGGACCGGGCCGCCGTGCCCGTGGTTCCCGCTCGCCAGGAGCCGATGTACTGGGCCAGCATGCGGGAGCGGCGGTGGACGAAGGCCGTCGCCGTGGGGGAGACCCGGTTGACCGCTCCGCCGAGGGCGGTCAGGGCGATGCTGCCCGAACCGCCCCGGACCGAGGCGATCTGCCGCAGCAGGGTCTGGATGCCCGCGGCGGAGATCGAGCGGTCGAAGAAGTCCGAGTGGGCCGCGTAGGTCTCGCGGCCGAGCGCGCCCTGCGGGTTGCGGTTCGGCGTGGTGCCGGGCAGGTGGCACTTGGCGTCCGTGGCGAAGGACGAGCAGCCCGCGTACGCCTCCATCGCGCTCTCGTAGGAGTGCCGCCGAAGCGTCACACTGCGGGCCGGGGCGCCGACCCGGTCGGCCAGCCGGTCGAGGGCGTTCTGGAGCTCGCCATAGGTGCCCAGGGAGAAGGCCGCGACCGCCACCGAGGGGGAGCCGCCGTTCTCCAGGTGGCAGGAGGACCAGATCTCGTCGGGCTGGTCGGGGCCCCACTCCTGCCAGGCCCTGACCACGGCGGCCGCCCTCGACCACGGCCAGGTCACGTACGCGGTCACACCCTGCGGGGCCGGGTGGGTGCGGAAGTGCAGCTCGGTCACCACGCCGAAGTTGCCGTTGCCCGCCCCGCGCAGCGCCCAGAACAGGTCCTTGTTCGTGGAGGCGTCCGCGGTGAGCTGCTTGCCGTCGGCCGTGATCAGCGTGGCCCCGGTGAGGCTGTCGCAGGTGAGGCCGTAGGCCCGGGAGGCCACGCCGTGGCCGCCGCCCAGCACCAGGCCGGAGACGCCGACGGTCGGGCAGGAGCCCGCCGGGATCGTCACGCCCTTCGCGGTGAGCGCCCGGTAGACGTCGATCAGCTTGGCCCCGGCGCCGACCACGGCGGTGCCGCCCGAGGCGCGGACGCGGTTCAGCTCGGAGACATCGACGATCAGCCGGTTGTTTCCCGAGGACCAGCCGGCGTAGGAGTGGCCGCCGTTGCGGATGGCCACCCGGAGGCGGTGGGCGCGGGCGTAGGCGAGGGTGGTGCGGATGTCGTCCGGGTGTGCCACGTACGCGACCGCGGCGGGCCTGAGCGAGTCGAAGCGGGTGTTGTAGAGCTGGCGGGCGGTCGCCCAGTCGGCGTCGCCGGGGCGCACCAGGGGGCCGTCCAGGTCGCGGGCGAGCGCGGCCCAGTTCGGGGCGGCCGAGGCGGGCGTACGGGAGGAGAGCTGCCGGTCGAGGGTGCTCCGGGCGGCGCCGGCGCTGCCCTTGCCCTCGCACGCGGCGGTGGCGACCGCCGCGATCGCGGCCGCGCCGCCTCCGATGAACGTACGCCGTTCCATGTGTCGTGCCTTTCGTCTGCCTCGCCTACCGTGGAACGAGACGGGGCTGATGAGGCGTGGGTTCCCGTGCAGGTTCCGGAATCACACCGTGCCCTCGACGTAAGCGTTCCGTGACCTCACCGCACCGTCCACAGGGGTTCACCCCCCGTTCACTTCCGGCCATAGGCGCCTTCACCTGATCTGCCTAATTTCGGCCTTACGCGATGCGTGGTGTGCCTCGAATGCACATCCGTATCACCCAGACTTCGCGCACGCCGCCGGATTCAGGACGGCGGCTCCCGGAAGGAACTCAAGTGAAGCTTCAGCGCAAGAACCGGCGGGCCCTCGCCTTCGGTGCTCTCGCCGTCTCCGGCGCCCTGGCCCTCACGGCGTGCGGCTCCGACGACACGAGCAGCGGTGGCGACAGCAGCGCGTCCTCCACGGCCAACGCCAGCAGCATCAAGTGCGACGACGCCAAGG
Organism: Streptomyces sp. NPDC057253; assembly: GCF_042669125.1. NCBI lineage: Bacteria > Bacillati > Actinomycetota > Actinomycetes > Kitasatosporales > Streptomycetaceae > Streptomyces > Streptomyces sp. NPDC057253. Next base: position 17,396 of record NZ_JBHUXV010000049.1, read on the forward strand.
GCCAGCTGCTCGCCGACGGCTCCTCCGCGCAGAAGAACGCGATCGACGCCTGGGTCAAGCAGTTCACGCAGGCCTGTGGCGTGCAGATCAACTACAAGGGCGGCGGCTCCGGCGCCGGTGTGACCGCGTTCAACAACGGCCAGGTCGCCTTCGCCGGTTCCGACTCCGCGCTGAAGCCCGAAGAGGTCACCGCCTCCAAGAAGGTCTGCTCCGGCGGTCAGGGCATCGACCTCCCGATGGTCGGCGGCCCGATCGCCCTCGGCATCAACATCTCCGGCGTCGACAAGCTCACGCTGGACGCGCCGACGATCGCCAAGATCTTCAACTCCAAGATCTCCAAGTGGAACGACCCGGCGATCGCCAAGCTGAACCCGGGCGTCAAGCTGCCGGACCTGAAGATCCAGGCGTTCCACCGCTCGGACGACTCCGGCACCACGGACAACTTCACCAAGTACCTGATCGCCACCGCCAAGAGCGACTGGCCCTACGAGCACGGCAAGACCTGGGTGGCCAAGGGCGGCCAGTCCGCCGCGCAGTCCTCCGGTGTGGCCCAGCAGGTGAAGCAGACCAACGGCGCCATCGGCTACTTCGAGCTCTCCTACGCCAAGGACGGCATCACGCCGGTCAGCATCAACACCGGCGCCTCCGCCGCGGTCGAGCCGACCGTCGAGAACGCCACCAAGGCCATCGCCGACGCCAAGGTCGTCGGCACCGGCTCGGACCTCTCGCTGGAGCTCAACTACGGCACCAAGGCCGAGGGTGCCTACCCGATGGTCCTGGTCACCTACGAGATCGTCTGCGACAAGGGCAACAAGGCCGACACCCTGGCCGCCACCAAGGCGTTCCTGCGCTACACCGCCTCCGAGGACGGCCAGAAGGTCCTCGCGGACAACGACTACGCCCCGATCCCCGAGGACATCATCGCCAAGGTCCGCACCACCATCGAGGGCCTGAGCTGACCTGAGTGTGCGGTCCGGTCCGGGGCCCCGCTTCAAGGGGCCCCGGCCGGCCGCACCGTCCGGTGCACCGCCGCCAGGAGCCGCACCCCGCGTACGGCTCCGCAGACCGGAGAACCCGATGGACACCACACAGATAACCGACGCACCTCCCCCGACTCCCCAGCCGACCCAGGCCGAGCAGAAACGCGCGGCCCGTGGCGCCACCCGACCCGGTGACCGGATCTTCCTCGGTCTCTCCCGCGGGTCGGGCATCCTGCTGCTGGTGATCATGGCCGCGATCGCGGTCTTCCTCACCTACCGCGCCTCGATCGCGATCAGCAAGGACGAGGCCAACTTCTTCACCGCGTTCGAGTGGAACACCCAGCTGATACCGCCGAAGTTCGGCATCGCGGTGCTCGCCTTCGGCACGATCGTCTCCTCGATCATCGCCATGGCCATCGCCGTCCCGATCGCGGTCGCCATCGCGCTGTTCCTCACGCACTACGCCCCGCGCAGGCTGAGCGGCCCGATCGCCTATGTGATCGACCTGCTCGCCGCCGTGCCGTCCATCGTGTACGGCCTGTGGGGCGCCCTGATCCTCGTCCCGCACATGAACGGCCTGTACGGCTGGCTGAACGACTACCTCGGCTGGACCGGCATCTTCTCCTGGCAGCAGGGCGCGCCGCGCTCCATGCTGACCGTCGGCATCCTGCTCGCGATCATGATCCTGCCGATCATCACCAACGTGAGCCGCGAGGTCTTCCGCCAGGTCCCGCAGATGCACGAGGAGGCGGCCCTGGCGCTCGGCGCCACCCGCTGGGAGGTGATCCGCATGGCGGTCCTCCCCTTCGGCCGCTCCGGTGTGATCTCCGCGTCGATGCTCGGCCTCGGCCGCGCGCTCGGCGAGACGATGGCCGTCGCCACCGTGCTCTCGCCCTCCTTCGACATCCAGGCCAGCCTGCTCGACCCGGGCGGCGGCACCTTCGCCCAGAACATCGCCAGCAAGTTCGGTGAGGCCAGCGAGCTGGGCCGGGACGCGCTGATCGCCTCCGGTCTGGTCCTGTTCGTCATCACCCTGCTGGTCAACGGCGCGGCCCGCATGATCATCGCCCGCCGCAAGGAGTACTCGGGGGCCAACGCATGAGCACCGCAGCCACCGCCAGCACCCTGAAGGGTGCCCGCCTGCCCAAGTGGTCGCCGTACGCGATCGCCGCGGGCTCCGTCGCCCTCGGGCTCGGCATCAGTTTCACCGCCGGCCTGGAGAGCAGCATCCAGTGGGCGTTGATCGCCGGGCTGCTCTTCGTCCTCGGCACGTATGTCATCGCCGCCCGGGTGGAGGGCCGCCGCCAGGCCAAGGACCGGATCGCGACCTCGCTGGTCTGGGTCGCCTTCCTGCTCGCCGTCGTCCCGCTGGTCTCCCTGGTGTGGTCGACCGTCTCGCGCGGGCTGAAGGTCCTCGACTTCTACTTCCTGACCCACTCGATGGGCCTGGTCGCCGACTCCGAGCCGGGCGGCGGCATCTACCACGCCATCCTCGGCAGCCTGGAGCAGGTCGCCCTGGCCACCGTGATCGCGGCGCCGATCGGTGTGCTCACCGCGATCTACCTGGTCGAGTACGGACGCGGCCGGCTCGCCAAGGCCGTCACGTTCTTCGTCGACGTCATGACCGGCATCCCGTCGATCGTGGCGGGTCTGTTCATCCTCAGCATCATGCTGATGTTCGACATGGAGCCCTTCGGCTTCGCCGGCTCGCTCGCGCTCGCGATCCTGATGATGCCGGTCGTCGTCCGCTCCACGGAGGAGATGCTCAAGCTCGTCCCGAACGAGCTGCGCGAGGCCTCCCTGGCGCTGGGCATCCCGAAGTGGCGGACGATCCTGAAGGTGGTCATCCCGACCTCCATCGGCGGCATCACCACCGGCATCATGCTGGCGGTCGCCCGTATCGCCGGTGAGACGGCGCCGGTGCTGCTCCTGGTGTGGGGCAACTCGCTCATCAACGCCAACCCCTTCGAGGGTGCGCAGCAGTCGCTGCCGCTGTACATCTATCAGCAGTACGCGAACAGCGCGGGCGCCGGTGCGGCGTACGACCGAGCGTGGGCGGCGTCGCTGACGCTGATCGCCTTCGTGATGATCCTGAACCTGGTGGCCCGCGGCATCGCCCGCTGGAAGGCCCCGAAGACCGGTCGCTGACGCGGCCCATCGGCGACTGATCTGGAAGTGAAGTAGACATGGCCAAGCGAATCGACGTAAGCGGGCTCACCGCCTACTACGGCTCCCACAAGGCGATCGAGGACATCTCGATGACCGTCGAGCCCCGCTCGGTGACGGCCTTCATCGGCCCCTCCGGCTGCGGCAAGTCGACGTTCCTGCGCACGCTCAACCGGATGCACGAGGTCACCTCCGGTGGCCGGGTCGAGGGCAAGGTGCTCCTCGACGACGAGGACCTGTACGGCCAGGGCATCGACCCCGTGTCGGTCCGCCGCGAGGTGGGCATGGTCTTCCAGCGCCCGAACCCGTTCCCCACGATGTCGATCTTCGACAACGTGGCGGCGGGCCTGCGCCTGAACGGCTCGTACAAGAAGTCGGAACTGACCGACGTCGTCGAGAAGTCCCTCAAGGGCGCGAACCTGTGGAACGAGGTCAAGGACCGGCTGAACAAGCCCGGCTCGGGCCTGTCCGGCGGTCAGCAGCAGCGGCTGTGCATCGCCCGCGCGATCGCGGTCGAGCCGAAGGTGCTGCTCATGGACGAGCCCTGCTCGGCCCTCGACCCGATCTCCACCCTCGCCATCGAGGACCTGATCGGGGAGCTGAAGGAGCGCTTCACGATCGTCATCGTGACGCACAACATGCAGCAGGCGGCCCGGGTCTCGGACCGTACGGCGTTCTTCAACCTGGCCGCCGTCGGGCAGCCCGGCAAGCTGATCGAGATCGACGAGACGGAGCGGATCTTCTCCAACCCGTCGGTCCAGGCCACGGAGGACTACATCTCCGGCCGCTTCGGCTGAGCCGGACCGGCTTCGGCCGGCCGGTCTCCTGAAGACCCCTCGCGGTGCTGCATGGCGGTGCCACCGCGAGGACACAGAGGGCCCGCCCCCGGATTCCGGGGGCGGGCCCGTTGTCGTACCGGGGCCGTCCCTACAGGAACAGCAGGTTCACGATTCCGTAGGAGCACGCGGCCACGATCGCCGCGGCCGGCATGGTGATGAACCAGCCGAGGATGATGTTCTTGGCGACGCCCCAGCGGACCGCGTTGACGCGCTTGGTGGCGCCGACGCCCATGATCGCCGAGGTGATGACATGGGTCGTGGAGACCGGCGCCTTGAACAGGTAGGCGGTGGTGAACATGATCGCCGCACCGGTGGTCTCCGCGGCGAAGCCCTGCGGGGGGTCCAGCTCGATGATCTTCCGGCCCAGGGTGCGCATGATGCGCCAGCCGCCCGCGTAGGTGCCCAGCGACAGCATCACCGCGCAGACGATCTTCACCCAGACCGGGATCGGGTCGCCGTAGGTCTCGTGGCCCGAGATCACCAGGGCCATCACCACGACACCCATGGTCTTCTGGGCGTCCTGGAGACCGTGGCCGAGGGCCATGCCGGCCGCGGACACGGTCTGCGCTATCCGGAAGCCCCGCTTGGCCTTGTGCGGGTTGGCCCGCCGGAAGATCCACATGATCGCGGTCATCACCAGGTAGCCGGCGATCAGGCCGACGACCGGGGAGACGAACATCGGGATGACGACCTTGTCGAGCACGCCGTTCCAGATCACCTCGGTGCCGCCCGCGAGTGCGGCGCCCACCATGCCCCCGAACAGCGCGTGCGAGGACGAGGAGGGCAGCCCGAAGTACCAGGTGATGAGGTTCCAGGTGATCGCGCCGACCAGTGCCGCGAAGAGGATGCCCATCCCCTTCGAGCCCTCCGGCGTCTCGATCAGGCCCTCACTGACGGTCTTGGCTACCCCGGAGCCCAGAAAGGCACCTGCCAGGTTCATGACCGCTGCCATCGCGAGCGCGGCCCGGGGCGTGAGCGCCCGCGTGGACACCGAGGTCGCGATGGCGTTCGCGGAGTCGTGGAAGCCGTTGGTGTACGTGAAGAAGAGCGCGACCAGGATGGTCACGACCAGAGCGAAGGTGTCCATGAAGGGGTCAGGACTCCTTGACGGCGATGGTCTCCACCGTGTTCGCCACGTGCTCGAAAGCGTCCGCGGCCTCTTCCAGCACGTCCACGATCTGCTTGAGCTTGAGCACCTCGATGGCGTCGTACTTGCCGTTGAAGAGGGTGGCGAGCAGCTTGCGGTGGATCTGGTCGGCCTGGTTCTCCAGACGGTTGACCTCGATCCAGTACTCGGTGAGGTTGTCCATGGTCCGCAGGTTCGGCATGGCCTCGGCGGTGAGCTCGGCCGCCCGCGCGAGGACCTCGATCTGCTGCTCGACGCCCTTGGGGAGATCCTCGACGTTGTAGAGGACGACCAGGTCGACGGCCTCCTCCATGAAGTCCATGATGTCGTCGAGGGAGGACGCCAGGTTGTAGATGTCCTCGCGGTCGAACGGCGTGATGAACGAGGAGTTCAGTTGGTGGAAGATCGCGTGCGTGGCATCGTCACCGGCGTGTTCCGCGGCCCGCATGCGCTCTGCGATCTCGGCCCGGCCGGCGGTGTCCGCCCCGAGCAGTTCCATCAGGAGCTTCGAGCCCGTGACGATGTTGTCCGCGGAGGCGGCGAACATGTCGTAGAAGCTCGTCTCCCTGGGGGTCAGACGAAAGCGCACAAGGGGTCCTCGGGGTGCATCGGTTTCGGTCAGGCTGATGCTAAGTGCATCATCCGGCCACGGCTAATGGGCCGTCCCCCAGTGTCGCCCATCGGGCACAGTGGTTGGCACGGGGGCCGTCCGCAGGCCCTATACCCGGGAAACTTCGGTACGATATACCCAGGAGGGGTATAGGAATGCCCCTTGTTGTGGAGGACGCGATGACGACGACCGAGACCGGCGCCTCGGCGCCCTCCGAGACGGTGACCGAAAACACCACCCACGGCTACCACAAGCAGAAGGACGAGCACCTCAAGCGCCTGCGCCGGATCGAGGGCCAGATCCGCGGCCTTCAGCGGATGGTCGACGAGGACGTCTACTGCATCGACATACTCACGCAGGTCTCCGCCTCCACCAAGGCGCTCCAGTCCTTCGCCCTCCAGCTCCTGGAGGAGCACCTGCGGCACTGCGTCGCCGACGCGGCCGTCAAGGGCGGCGCCGAGATCGACGCGAAGGTCGAGGAGGCCACGAAGGCGATCGGCCGCCTGCTGCGCACCTGACCTGAGACCGGTCCGACGCTACGACGGGACGGGCGCCCCCGGCGGCTCACGCACCGGAGCCGGGGGCGCCCACCCGTTCCTCGGCCACTTTCAGCACCTCGTCGATGCTCTCCAGGCTGAGCCGGTCGTCCGCGGCCGAGGCCGCGATGATCAGCTCCCCGCACAGTTCGATCTCGGCGAGGGCCACGTGGTCCTGAACCGCCGTACCGCCGACCGGAGCCACGCGCATCACCTCTTCTCTGCCGTTACCGACTTCCTAGAGTAGGGAGCGGCCTACACACCGCGCATGGCACGGAAGGGCTAGTCCTTGACGCCCGGCACGGCCGCTCACCCCTCGGCGATCTTGCCGGCGTAGATGTCCCGGGCGGCCGGCAGCCGTACGTCCGCGGCCGCCCCGAAGTCGTACAGCAGCGTCGTCGAGGCCACCGCGACGGTACCCTGCTGCCGCCCGTTGACGAAGCTGAAGCGGTGCCGGACCTTGCGGATGCGGCCCTGGTCGTCGAGGTAGACGTCGAACGGCACCGCGGCCGTGGCGAACCCTTTCGCCGCCGCGGCGAGCACACCCCGGTTGGCGCCGGAGGCGCTCCTGGCCGCCGCGGCGAGGTCCGCGGTCCCCCGGTAGTGGCGCACCTCGGTCCCGGCCAGCTCGGTCACCCCGACGTACGTCGCCGTCCTGGTCCCGCGCAGCACCTCGGCGGCGGCGAGCGGGTCGGTGGCGCCGCCGGTGACGAGGTTGCCGTCGGTCAGACCCGCGGTGTCCACGCGCACCCACTTGTCGGCGGGCACCCCGGCGCCCCGGTTCTTCATGAACAGGGCTCCGGGGGCGAGGAGTTCGGTGATGGGCCGGTGCTCGCTGGTGCCCGCCGGGTCCTGCGGCAGCAGCACCCGCAGCCGGCCGAGCTGCCCGCGGTAGTCGTACACACCCTCGCCGCGGATGGTGACCCGGGTGCCGCCGGTGGCCATCTCCATCGAGGTGCTGGCCTTCGAACTGCCCGTGTCCACCAGGGTGTCGGGGGCCCGGCGCAGGGTTCCCACCGGGTCGGCGGCGAGCGCGTCGTCCGGGCCCCCGCCGCCCGAGCAGCCGGTGGCACAGGCGCCGGCCAAGAGCACCGCCACGACGACCGCCCCGCGGGCCTGCCTGTGCTGCCGCTCCGCCATCGCCGCCAACCCCCAGCCGATACGTCCGTCAAGGACCCGTGTCGTTCCGCTTAACGACGGCTGGGTGGGCCCGTCACGCGCACACCCGCCGTTTACCCGGGGTGGGTATCGTGGTCGGTGTGGCCCAGCAGGACAGGATCCCCCCACCTCCCCCCGACGCACCGGCCCACCGGACGCAGATGGTCGAACAAGGCCGCTTCTGCCTGGCCCGGTGCACCTGCGGCTGGCGCGGCCCGGCCCGCAGAGCCAGAAGCCAGGCCCGCGCGGACGCGGCGGGGCACGCCGACGGAGGCCTGGGCGTTCCGGCGGACAGCCCCTAGAGCGGCAGCAGTTCGTCGATCAGGGTGCGGTCGCGGTACTGCGTGAGGCGGCTGCGGGCCGCGGCCGGGGAGAGCCACAGGATGCGGTCCACCTCGTCGTTCGGGGTGAAGTGGCCGCCGGTGGCCTCGGCGGCCCAGTAACGGACCCGCTTGGGGCGGCCGTTGGCCATGTAGCGGACGGTGGCGAGCTCGGTTCCGGGCTCGGCGGAGTAGCCCGTCTCCTCCTCGACCTCGCGCAGCGCGGCGGTGAGGGCGTTCTCCGCGCGCTTCAGCTTGCCCTTGGGGTGCGACCAGTCGTCGTACTTCGGCCTGTGCACCAGGCAGATCTCCAGGTCTCCGTCGATCGGAGAGCGGCGCCACAGGACGCAGCCGGCTGCCTGGACGACCGGGTCGTGGAGGTCACCGGGACCGGTCATGTGCTCACCGTCTGCTTCTGCCAGCACTGCTGGAAGGCGAACCGGGCCGCCTCCACCTCGTGGCGCTGGTCGGCGTGCAGGACGCCGAGGGCGTACGCGGTGGCCGGGGCGATACGGGGGGTGCGGGCCGCCGAGGCGGCCGCCGCGGCCGCCTCCGAGGCGTCCCGGTGGCGGTCCAGGCACTGGCTCGCGGTCAGGAGCCGTACGTCCACCGCGGGGGTCAGGACCTCGCGCGCGTAGCGGTGCAGGCGCAGCAGCAGGCGGACCTGGTGCCACGGGGCGTCCTGGGGGTGGGGGGAGGGGTCGGGGGAGAGGCCGTGGATGAGGGCCTCCGCGTTGTAGGGGTGGCCCGCGGTGACGAGGGGCAGGGCCGCCGCCGCGTCGTCCAGGCGTTCCTGGGCCGCCGCGGCCAGGGGGTGCAGATCCGTGGCGGTGGCGCTCTTGACCAGCGGGACCTCGCTGGCCAGCACGGCGATGTTGTCGGCGACCGCGTGGAAGCGGGAGGAGCCGAGGGCCTGGAGCGCGGTGGAGTGGGCCCGGGTGCGGGCGAGGGTGAGCTGGCGGTCCAGGAGGGCGCCCGCCTTCGCCGCGCCCACGGTCAGGTTGCCGCGGTCGGGGACGGGGACGGGGGCGGGCGCGGGGGCGGGTTGGGCCGTGGGGACCGCCGTGGGGACCGTCCCCTGGACCGGGAACACCGCGCCCGAGAGCCGGTGCAGGGCCAGCAACAGCCGCTCCAGCCGGGACTCGTAGGCGTGCTCCATGCCCAAGGTGCCCGACAGCCAGGCCAGTTCAGGGCGCAGGGACTCCGACCAGTCGGTGTCCAGGAGGGGGCGGAAGGTGTGGAGGCTGGCGCTGATGCGGCGGACCGAGCGGCGCAGGGCCCGGGCCGCGTCCGCGGGGTCCTCCGCGCCCGCCGCCGTACCGCCCGACTCGCGGTGCTGGCGGAGAGCGCGGAGGAACTCCGTGGCCTGGGACCGCAGATAGCCCGCGAGGGCGTCCCCGGTCACGGTGCCGACGTGCCCGGACAGGGGTTCCGTCGGTTCAAGGTGTTGCTGTGCCACGCCGGCGCCTCCGGGCGTCTATGAGCATCTCCTGGACGTTGCGCAGGGGTTGGCCGTCCGCGTCCGTGGCGTGCCGGGTCCACTCGCCGTCCGGGCCGAGGTGCCAGGACGCGGTGGTGTCCGACATGCCGGTCTCCAGCAGCCGGTTGAGGGCGGCCCGGTGGGCCGGGTCGGTGACCCGGACCAGTGCCTCTATCCGGCGGTCGAGGTTGCGGTGCATCATGTCGGCGCTGCCGATCCAGACCTCGGGCTCGCCGCCGTTGCCGAAGGCGAAGACCCGGGAGTGTTCGAGGAACCGGCCGAGGATCGAGCGGACCCGGATGTTCTCCGACATGCCCGCGACGCCGGGGCGGATCGCGCAGATGCCGCGCACCCAGACGTCGACCGGCACACCGGCCTGGGACGCACGGTAGAGCGAGTCGATGAGCGCCTCGTCCACCATCGAGTTGACCTTGATGCGGATGAAGGCCGGACGTCCTGCGCGGTGGTGCTGGACTTCCTTGTTCACACGGGAAATGAGGCCGTCGCGAAGGGACTTGGGGGCCACCAGGAGGCGGCGGTAGGTCTCGCGGCGGGAGTATCCGGACAGCCGGTTGAAGAGGTCGGAGAGGTCCGCGCCCACCTGCGGGTCGGCGGTGAGCAGGCCGAGGTCCTCGTAGAGCCGTGCCGTCTTCGGGTGGTAGTTGCCGGTGCCGACGTGGCTGTACCGCCGCAGCGTGTCGCCTTCCTGACGGACCACCAGGGACAGCTTGCAGTGGGTCTTCAGGCCGACCAGGCCGTAGACGACATGGCAGCCCGCCTCCTCCAGTTTGCGCGCCCACTTGATGTTGGCGTGCTCGTCGAAGCGGGCCTTGATCTCGACCAGGACGAGGACCTGCTTGCCGGCCTCGGCGGCGTCGATGAGGGCGTCGACGATCGGGGAGTCGCCCGAGGTGCGGTACAGGGTCTGCTTGATGGCGAGGACGTCCGGGTCGTCGGCGGCCTGCTGGAGGAAGGCCTGGACGGACGTCGAGAAGCTGTCGTAGGGGTGGTGCAGCAGGACGTCACGGGTGCGCAGGGCGGCGAAGATGTCCGGTGCGGACGCCGACTCGACCTCGGCCAGGTCGCGGTGGACGCCGGCGATGAACTTGCGGTACTTCAGCTCCGGGCGGTCCAGGCCGGCGATCCGGAAGAGGCCGGTGAGGTCGAGCGGGCCGGGCAGCGGGTAGACCTCCGCCTCGGAGATCTTCAGCTCGCGCACGAGGAGGTCCAGCACCTCGCGGTCGATGGACTCCTCGACCTCCAGGCGCACCGGCGGGCCGAAGCGGCGCCGCATGAGCTCCTTCTCCAGGGCCTGGAGGAGGTTCTCGGCGTCGTCCTCCTCGACCTCCAGGTCCTCGTTGCGGGTGACCCGGAAGGTGTGGTGCTCCAGCACCTCCATGCCCGGGAACAGCTCCTCCAGGTGGGCGGCGATGACGTCCTCGATGGGGACGTAGCGGCCGGGGGAGGACTCCAGGAAGCGGGACAGCAGCGGCGGGACCTTGACCCGGGCGAAGTGGCGGTTGCCGTTGACCGGGTTGCGCACGATCACGGCCAGGTTCAGGGAGAGGCCGGAGATGTACGGGAAGGGGTGCGCCGGGTCGACCGCGAGGGGGGTGAGGACCGGGAAGATCTGGTGCCGGAACAGGGTGAACAGGCGGGCCTGCTCCTTCTCCTGGAGCTCGTTCCAGCGGACCAGGTGGATGCCCTCCTCGGCGAGCGCGGGGGCGACGTCCTCGTGGTAGCAGGCGGCGTGCCGGGCCATCAGCTCGCGGGAGCGGGCCCAGATCATCTCCAGCACCTCGCGGGGCTGGAGGCCGGAGGCGGAGCGGGTGGCGACGCCGGTGGCGATACGGCGCTTCAGTCCGGCCACCCGGACCATGAAGAACTCGTCCAGGTTGCTGGCGAAGATGGCGAGGAAGTTGGCGCGCTCCAGCAGGGGGGTGTTCGGGTCCTCGGCGAGTTCCAGGACCCGCTCGTTGAAGGCGAGCCAGCTGCGTTCCCGGTCGAGGAAACGACCCTGCGGGAGCTGGGCGGCACCGTCGACCGGGATCTCCTCGTACGCGTCGAGATCGGCGTCGAGGTCGGGCTCCAGATCGGAGACGGTGGCCGACACGGTGTGCGGGCGGTGCGCGGCTATGGAGCCCACGGAGGGCTGCACGTGCTGGACCTCTGCCTGAGTGTTCGACTGGCTCATGGCCCCATTCTTCCGCGCCAGGAGCGAAACGGGCGCGTCGGAGGCGGCTATCGGCAGCGCGGCGATGCGCTCCGCGGCGGCGAGCGGGAGCACGGCGGCGACGTGGGGCACGACCGGGACGCTCCCGTCCCCCCGGTCGCCCTCGGGCGGCGGCGAAGGCTCTGGCACGACGGGCTTCATCCACTGAGCCTCGCAAGCCTGTCTGAACCAACGGTTACGGCGACATGGCGTTAGGGAAATCGCGCCGCGACTGCGGGGGGAGGGGTCGTGGGGGTGGGGGTGGCGCAGTCCGGGGTGGGGAGGGGCGTGCCTGTGGTGGAGCGGGGTGTTTGGGGCGGTGGGTGGGGTGCTTGAGCGGGTGGGGAGGGGCGTGCTCGTGGTGGTGGGTGGTGTGCCTGAGGGCGGGGAGCGTGGTGCTCGGAGGCGGTCAGGGGTGTGCGCGTGGCGGAGGGGGCGCGCCTGGGGGCGGGTGTTGCGCATCGTGGCGGTGGGCTGTGCGCCTGGGGCGGTGGGCGTTGAACCCGGGGGTGGAATGGGGCGCACCCGGAGTGGGGGCCTTCCACCCGGAGGTGGAACGGGGCGCACACGGGGCGTGGGGTTCCGCGCTCGGAGGATGAGCGTGCCGCACACGGGGTGGAGGGCTGTGTGGGGGCGGCGGGCCCAGGGCGCGGTCCGACGCCCTGCACCGGTTCGCCGCCGTGCTCGCCGACCGTGCCGAGGACTTCGCCCGCGCGGCCCGAAGGTCAGGGAGTGCTGCGGTGCAGGTGCCAGAAGGCTGTTGCTGTTGCCAGGGCTGTGATGGTGAGGACGGTGGCCGTTTCGGTGAGGTGGGTCGGCCAGAAGGCGGAGGTGGGCAACGGGTCGGGGCGGTTGTGCTCCAGGGTGCGGTTCAGGACGGTCGTCAGGGTGATCGCCAGGGCCAGGGCGGGGAGCGGGCGGGCCAGCAGGAGGCCGGTGAGGGTGCCGACGGCGAGGGCGCACAGGCCGTACGCCACCACCAGCGGGCCGTGGTCGGCGAACACGTCGTTGAAGATCAGGGAATCCCCCCTCAGGTCCCGGTGTGCCGACCAGGCCCAGCGGTAGACCGGCACGAACACCGCCCCGCCGAGGACCAGCGCCGCCGCGGGCAGCGCCAGCTTGGCGGCCAGCCAGCGGGCCGGCGACACGGACTGCGACCAGGCGAGCCGCGCGGTGCCGCTCTCCAGCTCGCGGCCGATCAGCGCACCACCCGCCCAGGCGGCCACCGCCCAGTAGCTGTAGTACATGAAGGTGCTGATCCAGCCCATCGACATGTCGTAGGTGTACGAGGCCCCGAGCTCGCAGGCTCGGCCCCTGGGACAGGCGTCCAGGCTCGCGTACGCGGAGTCGGCGCCGGCCTCGGTCAGCCACACCAGGTAGCCCACCGAGCCGAGCACGAACGCGGCCCACACGATCAGCGCCGTGCGGTGCAGCCGCAGCAGGGTCCGGGGGAGCCCCCGCCGGGGCAGGGCCGGCGCGCTCATCCGGCCGCCGCCCGCCTGCGCAGGAGGCCGAACGCGAGGGCGACGGCCACGGCGGTCAGGGCGAGCAGGACGCCGGTCTCCAGGAGCTGGCGGGGCCAGTAGTCGGGAGAGGGCAGGTACTCGCGGCCGAAACGGACGATGTCGTGCTTCGCGAGGCAGGCCTTGTCGTCGTAGCAGCCCGGGTCGCCGACCCGGGCGCCGTCGGAGGTGATCGCCCAGCTGCGGGAGTGCAGTTCGGGCTGCTCGTAGCGGCCCTGGAAGGGCCAGTGGTTGCCGCGGAAGGCGTAGACGAGGAAGGAGGCGAACCCGCTGAAGGCCAGCGCGGGCAGGGTGCGGCGGACCGCGAGGCCGATCAGGGCCCCGAGGGCGAGTCCCAGCAGCGGGGCGGCGACGGTGGCCGGGCCGAGGTGGAAGTACAGGGCGCGGGGCTGGATGCCGGCGATCAGCAGGTTGGCGTGGGCGGACCAGAGCTGGTGGTACAGCAGGGTGAGCAAAGTCGTGCCCACGACGACGAAGGCGGCCGGTACCGCGAGCTTCACCGCGAGCCAGCGGGCCGGGGACACCGACTGGGTCCAGGCCAGCTGGGCGGTGCCGCTCTCCAGTTCCCGGGCGGTCAGCGGGCCGCCGGCGAACAGGGCGACGGCGAAGGAGCCCAGGGTGAGCAGGGTGTCGGGGTAGGCGAACCGGCTGCTGTACTCGTCCGCCGAGCCCGTCGCCATGAGGAGCCCGGAGTAGCCGTAGGTCTCCAGCGCGTGCCGGGCGGTGTCGGCGCCGGGGCCGAGGAGCCAGAGCAGCAGACCCGCGGTGCCGGCCGTGAACGCGAGCCAGATCCACAGGGCGGTGCGGTGCAGCCGCAGGACCGTGCGGACCAGGCCGCGCGGTGCCGGTCGTACGGTCTGCGGGGCCGTCCCGATCGAGGGGGTCGTCGTGGTCATGCCGTCACCGCCTCGGGGGCCGCCGTGGTGCCCGGGGTGAGCAGGGCCGGGGCGTCGGGGGCGCGCAGGTGGGCGAGCAACAGCTCCTCCAGCGAGGGGTCCTCGGTCGCCCAGCCCTCGCCGACCGGGCCGTCCCGGCGGATCAGGGCGGTCAGGCCGCGGCCCGCCGTACGGGACTCGATCACGGTGTGGCCGCTCCTCGTGAGGTCGTCGGGGGTGCCGCGGCCGGTCACCACGGTGTGGGCGGCGAGCAGGTCGTCGATGCCGCCGCCGAGCCGGATCCGGCCGCCGCCCAGGAGCAGCAGGTGGTCGCAGGCGTCGGCGAGCTCGGCGACGATGTGCGAGGACATCAGCACGGTGGTGCCGTGCTCGGCGGCGTCCGCCATCAGGGTGCCCATCAGTTCGTGCCGGGCGAGCGGGTCGAGGTCGGCCATCGGCTCGTCGAGGAGCATCAGCTCGGGCCGCTTGCCGAGCGCGAGGGCGAGTGCGACGCGGGTGCGCTGGCCGCCGGAGAGACGGCGGATCCGGGACTTCGGATCGAGGTCGCCCTGCTGGACGATCCGGGCCGCGCGGGCGGCGTCCCAGCGGGCCGGGTTGAGCTCGGCGCCCATCCGCAGGGTCTCGGCGATGGTCAGCTGGGGGTAGAGCGGCTTGTTCTGGGCGAGGTAGGCGACCCGGTCGCGGGTCTCGCCGGGCGCCGCGCCGAGGACGGTGAGCGTGCCGGAGGTGGGCCGCAGCAGGCCGGCGGCGATCGCGAGGAGGGTGGACTTCCCGGCGCCGTTGGGTCCGACCAGTGCGCTGATGCGGCCCGCGGGCAGCCGGAAGGAGCAGCCGTCGAGGGCGGCGCCGCGTCTGCCGTACCGCTTGGCCAGGCCGCACGCCTCCAGGGCGACGGCCGGGGCGGTGCTGGTGGAGCTCACTGGTCCCCCTTCGGGAAGTGTTCATCGAGTACGGCGGTGAGGAGCGCGTCGACGTCCTCGCGCCCCAGGCCCGCCGACCGGGCGCGCTCGGCCCAGTCGTCGAGCTCGGCGCGCAGGGGGGTGTCGGCGGCCTGGGCAGCGGCGCCGAGGGTGCGGCGGACGAAGGTGCCGAGACCGCGGCGGGCCTCGACCAGGCCCTCCCGCTCCAGTTCGCGGTACGCCTTGAGCACGGTGTTCGGGTTGATGGCGGTGGCCTCCACGACCTCGCGGGCGGTGGGGAGCCTGTCGCCGGGTTCGAGGAGGCCCAGTCGCAGGGCCTGCTTGGTCTGCTGGACGATCTGCACGTAGGTGGCGACGCCGGAGCGCCGGTCGATGCGGTACTCGACCACGCGGACAACCACCCTTTCACTAATTGAGTAGTGAAAGGGTGGTGGAAGGGGTCCGGGAAAGTCAAGCGTCGCGGTACCGGCCGCCTTCGTTGTTTCGCGGGCACGACCCTGCTCGCCCGGCTGTACCACCAGCTGTGGTCCGCCCGCGGCAACCTGCTGATCGCCGGAATCCAGCCCCGCGCCCTGTACTTCCACCTCGGCCCGGCCACCGTCGCCGCCCCGCCGCTGGGACTCGCCCTCAGCACCCCGCGCTCGCCTTCACCGGGCTCGCTGTGGTTTTTTCGGGAGCCGCGTGAACCGGTCTGTGGGGGTCGTGCGATGAAGGGGTGTGAGGGAAACGAGAAGCGACGGGGAGCTGCTGCGGGCCATCGCCGCGGACGGGGACCGGCGTGCCTTCGAGGAGCTGTACCGGCGCTACGCACCCTGGCTGCTGGCCCGGCTGCGCGGCCGGTGCGCCGATCCGGGCCTGGTCGACGACGTCGTGCAGGAGACCTTCCTCGCGGTGTGGCGGGGGACCGCCAAGTACCGCGAGGAGGGCGACGTGGCCGGGTGGCTGTGGCGGATCGGGTCGCGGCGGCTCATCGACGCGCTGCGCGGTGACGGGGCGCGGGGGCGGCTCAGGCAGGCCCTGTCCCGGATCCGGCACCGCGACGAGGAGTCCGCGGAGGAACGCGTGCTCGCGGGGGTGGAGCACGGGGACCTCGCCGGCGCCCTCGTCCGGCTCTCGCCGGAGCTGCGGGCGGTCCTTCAGGCGACGGTCATCGACGGGCTGACCACCCGCGAGGCCGCCGTCCTGCTGGGCATCCCGGCCGGCACCGTCAAGACCCGGGCGATGCGGGCCCGCAAGCAGCTGCGGGAGGCACTGGCATGAGCACGAACACCCCCGAGGGAGGTGGCGGCATGACCTGGCATGTGGCCGAGGAAGATCTACGGGCGTACGCCCAGGGCGAGTTGACGGCCCCCCTGCTCTGGTCCGCCGACACCCACCTGACCGCCTGCGCCGAGTGCCGGGCGGCACTGGCCGGCGTCACCGACCCGGTCGCGCTGGACGCCGGCTGGGAGCGGCTGGACGCCGAGCTGGACGCGCCCCGGCCGGGCCGGCTCGAGTCACTGCTGACCCGGGTCGGGGTCGCCGACCACACCGCGCGGCTGCTCGCGGCCACCCCGGTGCTGCGGCGGTCCTGGCTGGCCGCCGTGGTGTTCCTGCTGCTGGCCACCGTGGGCGTGGTGCACACGGCCGGCTCACCGACCCTGTTCCTGGTCCTCGCCCCGCTGCTGCCCCTGGCCGGCGTCTCGCTGTCCTACGGCCCGGCGCTCGACCCGACGTACGAGATGGCCGTCGTCGCGCCCCTGCACGGCTTCCGGCTGCTGATGATCCGCACGCTCGCCGTGCTGGCCGCGGGTCTCGGCCTCAACGGCCTGGCCACCCTCGCCCTGCCCGGCTACGGGCTGCGCGCGCTCGCCTGGCTGCTGCCCGCGCTCGCGCTCACCGCGACCGGCCTCGCCCTCACCCCACGGCTCGGGCCGGTCCTCGCGCCGTCCCTGGTCGGCGGCGCCTGGGTCGCCGTCCTGCTGGCCGCGGAGGCCGCGCGGCAGCAGGACGCCGGTTCGCTCGCACCGTTCACCGCGGCCGGCCAGGGCGTGGCCGCGGCCGTCGCCACGCTCGCCGCCGGACTGCTCTTCCTGCTCCGTGACCGCTTCGACCTCTTCAACGGGGGTGCGGAGTGACGGCGGGCCGGGGGCGCCGGACGGCGGGGTTCGGCGGGGCGGGTCGGGGCGCTTACGGGCGCGGCCACGGGGGCCGCCGCATGCGGTGTGCGGCGGGCCGACCGTGGCGTGCCGGCGACTCCGATCCCGGCGACCGCATGACCGACTTCGATACCGCATGACCGACTTCGATCGCGGCGACCGCTCGGCCGCCTTCACTCACGGCGACCGCATGGCCGCCTTCACTCAGGGGGACCGCATGACCGACAGCCACGGGAGCGTCGTATGACCACCACCGTCTCCGCCTCGGGGCTCAGCCTCCGGTACGGCGGCACCCGCGCCCTCGACGACGTGTCGCTGCGGCTCACGCCCGGCGTGACCGGGCTGCTCGGGCCCAACGGCGCCGGGAAGACCACGCTGCTCCGGGTGCTCGCCACCGCCGTGCCCGCCGACCAGGGCTCCTTCACCGTGCTCGGCCACGACCCCGGCAGCTCGCGCGGCCGCCACCAGGTCCGCCGCTCGCTCGGCTATCTGCCCCAGACCCCGGGCCTGCACCCGGACTTCAGCGCCTTCGAGTTCGTCGACTACGTGGCGATCCTCAAGGAACTCACCGACCGCTCCGCACGCCACCGCGAGGTGCGCCGCGTGCTGGAGGAGGTCGACCTGGGGGACGTACGCGGCAAGCGCATCAAGAAGCTGTCCGGCGGGATGCGGCAGCGGGTCGCGCTGGCCGCCGCGCTCGTCGGTGACCCCGGCTTCCTCGTCCTGGACGAGCCGACCGTCGGCCTCGACCCCGAACAGCGCATGCGGTTCCGGGAGTTGATCGCCCGGGCCGGAGAGGGCCGGACGGTCCTGCTGTCCACCCATCAGACCGAGGACGTGGCGATGCTCTGCAACCGCGTCCTGGTCATGGCCCGCGGCCGCATCCTCTTCGAGGGCACCCCCGCCGAACTGACCGCCCGCGCGGCCGGCCGGGTGTGGAGCAGCACGGAACGCGCCCCGGGCGCGAAGGCGGGCTGGCGCACCGGCACCGGCTCCTTCCGCAACGTCGGCGACCCGCCCGCGGACGCCGAGCTCCTCGAACCGACCCTGGAGGACGGCTACTTGCTCACCCTGGACGACGTGAGCGCGGAGGCGGCGGCGTGAGTGTGCTGACGAAGACGGCGGCCGACACCGCCGTAACCGAAGCGGATCCGCGGCGCTCGTGGGCGGCCGTGATCGCGCTCGCCCGCTTCGAGGCGCGGGACCTGCTGCGCTACCTCCCGGTCGCGGCGACCCTGCTGCTGTACATCGGCCTGACCGCCTGGACGCTGTTCCGGTCCAAGGACGGCATGGACGCCTTCCCGGCCCTCCAGGACGTCGACCGGAACACCCAGACCGGGCCCCTGCTGCTGGGGATCGCCCTGTTCGTGTGCGTCAACCGGTGCACACTGCGCTCCCGCCGGCGCGGCACCGACCGGCAGTTCGACGTGCTGGTCATGGAGCCGTGGCGGCGGACGGTCGCGCACGTGCTGTCGGTGGTGCCCTACGCGGTCCTCACCGCGGTGGTCGTGCTCGGGGAGTTCACCCGGCAGGCCCTCAGGCCCGGTGCGGCGGGCCATGGCTCGCCGGCCGAACTGGCCGTCGGCCCGCTGTACGTGCTGCTGTGCGGGGCACTCGGGGTGCTGCTCGCCCGGCTGGTGCCGAGCGTGTTCGCGGCGCCGGTCGCCGTGGTCGGCCTCTTCGTCCTGAGCGTGTTCGTCTCCGTGGGCACCGGCGGTGCGCAGTGGTCGCGGTGGCTGTCGCCGATCGTGGACGAGGTGAGCGGCGCCACGGTCTTCCCCTCGGACCTCATCGGCCGCCCGGCCGCCTGGCACGCGCTGTATCTGGCGGGCCTGATCCTGCTGTTGGCGCTCGGCGCGGTGCTGGCGAGCGGGGGCCGCGGGCGGTATGTGCAGATCGGCGCGGCGGGGGCGCTGGTGCTGACGCTGGTCGGGGCGGTGGCCCAGTCCGCGGGCGTGTCACCGGAGTTGGCGGCGGCGCGGGAGCGGGCCTCGGTCGCCCCGCAGCGGGACCAGTCGTGCGTGGAGCGGGCCGGCTCGACGTACTGCGCCTTCCCCGAGTGGACCGGCCGGGCGGACGACTGGGCACAGGTCGTGGACCGCGTCCGGTCCCAGGCCGGGGGTATGGCGGCCCGGCAGCCCCTTCTCGTACGGCAGCGGATCGAGGCACGGTACGGCCTCAGCGTCGACTCGGCGATCTCTCCGCTCACCACGCCGGGGCAGGTGACCGTGGGTGCGCGCTGGGGTGGCAACCGGGTTCCCGAGTTCGCGGTCGGGGTGGCGTCCGTGCTGGTCACCGGGGTCGAGTCGAAGGGCGGTGAGCTGTGCGACGGGCGGGTGGTCACCGTGATGTGGCTCGTCCTGGGCGGGTCCGCCCACCCGCTGGCCGACTTCGCGGACGTCCGCCTCGACGACAGCGTCACCGGCTCGGCCTACGTCCTCGCCCCGACCGACGGACTGTCCATGTCGGCGGCCCAGACCGAGGTCGTACGACACCTGCTGGACCGCCCCCGTGCCGAGATGACGGCAACCGTGAAGCGGAACTGGAACGCCCTGACGGCACCCGGGGTCACCACGACCCGGGTGGCACAACTGCTGGGGGTCAAGGAGCCGAAGGGGGCGAAGGACTGTGCCGAGGAGTGACGGACGAGGTGAGCGGGGGCGCGCGGGGGAGCGGGCTCGGACGGGCCGTGGGGATGCGGCGACTGGGGGGCGGTGGCGGGGAGTTCGGCGGATTGTGGACGGGAGCGGGGCCGGGGGAGCGCCGGTGGTCGAGGACGGGGCGCGGGGTCGGACGGGCCGGGAGGCTCGGCGGGTGGCCGTGGTCGAGGACGGCCGGCCGGCGGCGCGGACGGTTCGCCGGGATGCGGTCGGCGGCGCGCGGTGGCGGGGGTTCGGGGTGAGGCGGGGGTTGGTCGTGGCTGTGGGGCGCCTGCTGCCCTGGCGGGCGGTCGGTGCCGGTGCGGTCGGCGGGCTGCTGGTCGTCGGGGTGCCGCGGTGGCTCTCCGGGGAGGTGGACCCATGGCTCGGGCTCAACCTGCTGCGGGCCGCCGCGCTCGTCTTCGCGCTCGGGCTGGCCTTCCTCCTGGACGATCCGGCCCGGCAGCTCACCACCCCCGTACCCACCCGGCGTTGGGCCCGGACGGGACTGCGCGTCGCGCTGGTGGCCCCGGTCGCCGCGGTGTGGTGGACGGCCGCGCTGCTCCTCGTACCGGCGGGGGCCCGCCCCCCGCTCGGCCCGGTCACCCTGGAGGCCGGGGCCACGGTCGCCCTCGCCCTGGCCGCCGCGACCGCGGCCGTCCGCTTCACGCAGGAGCCCGAGCCGGGTCCCTCGGTGGCCGCGGGCCTGCTGACCCTCGCCCTCCTCGCCCCGGCCCTGATCCCGTCCCGCTGGGACCTGTTCGTCCCGCCCGGGGATCCCGCCTGGGCGGCGGCACATGTGCGGTGGGCCGTGGTCCTGACGACCGCGGTCCTGATGGGAGCGGCCTGTGCACCGGAACCGGTGCGCGGCCTGCGGTGGAGACGCGCGGTGTCGTGAACGGGGCTGAGGGGCGCCCGGGGTGACGCGCACTCAGATGCTCAGGCCGACGGCCATGCCGTGCTCGTCCCTCAGCAGTACCTCCAGCGTCACCGGTTCGCTCAGCCGCAGCCGGCTCACGTCTCCGTGCGGTACATCAGGTCCGTCTCGTACGTCGTGAAACCGAGCCGTTCGTAGACCGACACCGCCGCCTGGTTGTCGGCGTCGACGTACAGCATCGCCGTGGGCAGGCCCTTGTCCGCGAGATGGCGGAGCCCGATCGTGGTGAGGGCCTTGCCGAGGCCGCCGCCCTGGGTGCCGGGGCGGACGCCCAGGACGTAGACCTCGCCGAGTTGTTCGGCCGTGTGGACCTTGGTCCAGTGGAAGCCGACGAGTTCGTCGCCGCGGAAGGCCAGGAAGAAGCCCGCCGGGTCGAACCAGGGCTCCGCCTTGCGGTCGTCGAGGTCGCGCTGGGTCAAGGAGCCCTGTTCCGGATGGTGGGCGAACGCGGCCGCGTTCACCGCGAGCCAGTCGGCGTCGTCCTCGCCGGGCACGAAGGCACGGACCGTCACGTCGGCGGGCAGCACCGGGTCGGGCAGCTCCAGGCCGGCCAGGGGGCGCCGCATCTGCCGTAGCTCACGGAAGAGGGTCAGGCCGAGGACCTGGGCGAGATGCCGGGCGGCGCTGCGGCCGCCGTGGGCCCACACCCGCAGCCGCTTGCCGGAGGCGGCGAGGAGGGCGGAGCCCAGTGCGCGGCCGTGGCCGTGGCCGCGGTGGGAAGGGTGGACGACCAGCTCCGCGGCCGGCGCCTCCACCGGGTCGGTGTCCTCCAACTGCGCGTAGCCGGCCAGTTCGTCGCCGACGTACAGCAGCAGATGGGACACGCCCTCGCGCGCGCCGCCCCGCAGTTGCAGCCGGCCCTGCTCGGACACCGCCTGCTGGCCGTCGGCCCGCGCGGCCTCGGCGAGGAGCGCGAGAACGGCCTCGGTCTGGTCCGGCGAGAGCGCCGAAAGGGTCTCGATGGAACGGGCGATGCCGGGGTGTGCGATGTCGTCGCTGGTCATGGCTACGAGGGTAAGGGGAGGTCCGGGCAAAGCGGCGGCAAAGAAGCAACCAGGATGTAACCACGAAACCTCTGTTGCGCTACGCGCGTTGACCCTAGGCTGCGCCGGACGGGGCCACTTTCACATCCGGATCTCAGGGGGGCGTATGCCAGCCATGTCCCAGCAGCAACCGCGCCACAGACGTACGTACCGACTCCTGGCCGCGGCCGCCGGTCTCGCCACCGTCGGCGCCCTCGCCGCCGCGCTGCCCGCCGGCGCGCACGACGGCTCGCACGGCAAGCCGCTGCCCAGCCGCTACCAGGACGTCCAGCTGCTGTCCTTCAACGACCTGCACGGCAACCTGGAACCGCCGTCCGGCTCCTCCGGCCGGGTCACCGAGCTCCAGGCCGACGGGACCACGAAGACCATCGACGCCGGCGGTGTCGAGTACCTCGCCACCCATCTGCGGGAGGCGCGCAAGGGGAACGCGTACTCCGTCACCGCCGCCGGTGGTGACATGGTCGGCGCCTCGCCCCTCATCTCGGGTCTCTTCCACGACGAGCCGACCATCGAGGCGCTCAACAAGCTCGACCTGGACGTGACGAGCGTCGGCAACCACGAGTTCGACGAGGGCGCGGTCGAGCTCGGCCGGCTCCAGAACGGCGGCTGCCACCCCACCGCCGGCTGCTACACGGACAAGACGTTCGAGGGCGCCGACTTCCCCTACCTCGCGGCCAACGTCCTGAACGAGAAGACCGGTCGGCCGATCCTCAAGCCGTACTGGGTGTGGAAGAAGAAGGACGTCAAGATCGGCTTCATCGGCGTCACGCTGGAGGACACCCCGGGTGTCGTCTCCGCCGAGGGCGTCAAGGGGCTGAAGTTCAAGGACGAGGTCGAGACGATCAACAAGTACGCCCGTGTGCTCCAGAAGCAGGGCGTGAAGTCGATCGTGGCCCTCATCCACGAGGGCGGCCAGCCGGCCTCGGGCTCCTACAACTACAACTGCGACTCCCCGGGCCCGGGCGACGGCATCTCCGGCCCGATCGTCGACATCGCGAAGAACATCTCGCCGTCCGTGGACGCGCTGGTCACCGGCCACACCCACGCCGCGTACGTGTGCACGATCCCCGACCCCTCGGGCAGACCCCGCATGGTCACCTCGGCCGCCTCCTTCGGCCGTCTCTACACGGACACCACGCTGACGTACGACCGCTTCACCGGCGACATCGCCCGTACGTCCGTCAAGTCGGCGAACCACGTGGTCACCCGGACCGTCCCCAAGGCGCCGGACATGACCGAGCTGATCGGCAAGTGGAACACGCTCGCGGCGCCCATCGGCAACCGGGCGATCGGGTACATCTCCGCCGACGTCCCGAACACCGGCACCGAGTCGCCCATGGGTGACCTGATCGCCGACGCCCAACTCGCCTACGGCAGGAAGCTCGACGCCGGGACCGACCTCGCGCTGATGAACCCGGGCGGGGTCCGCGCGGGCCTCACCTACGCGGCCAAGGGGACCGAGGGCGACGGCGTGGTGACCTACGCCGAGGGCTTCATCGTGCAGCCCTTCTCCAACACCGTGAACCTCCAGGACTTCACCGGTGCCCAGCTGATCAAGGTGCTCCAGGAGCAGGTGAGCGGGTCGAACGCGGCCTCGCCGAAGATCCTTCAGCCGTCCTCCGGTCTCACGTACACGCTCGACCTGACGAAGAGCGGTGCGGACCGGATCGTCGTCGACTCGGTGAAGCTGGACGGCACGGCCATCGACCCGGCGGCCACCTACCGTGTCGCGACCAACAGCTTCCTCGCGGGCGGCGGTGACGGCTTCACCACCCTGGGCCAGGGCACCAACGACCTCGTCGGCGGCGACGACCTGGCCGCGCTGGTGGACTACCTCACGGCCAACTCCTCGGCGACCACCCCGATCACACCGCCGGCGGCGAACCGGATCACGGTCGTCAAGTAGCCCGTGAACTGACGGCCCCGCCGAACCACCGCCGCAGTCGCCGGCGCCCTCGGCGGGGCCGCTTCGCGGTGAGAGCGGCCGTCTCAGCCGCCTCCGTCCGTGACCCTGCCCCGTCAGTCCCGCCTCGGGCCGGTGATCGCCTCACCGATCACGAAGCCCTTGGCGGGGCCTTCGGGAATGGTGACCTCGGTGCCGTAGGGAACACGGTGGATGTCCTCCCAGTCGGCCTTGTCGGGACGCGGGCCGGTGAAAAGGGTGACGGCGCCCTGACCGTCGTGGTCGTCGATGAGGACGTACACGGGGATGCCGGCGCGGGCGTACTCGCGG
This sequence comes from Streptomyces sp. NPDC057253, assembly GCF_042669125.1. NCBI lineage: Bacteria > Bacillati > Actinomycetota > Actinomycetes > Kitasatosporales > Streptomycetaceae > Streptomyces > Streptomyces sp. NPDC057253. The sequence continues at coordinate 41,152 of NZ_JBHUXV010000049.1, forward strand.
CGCTTCTTGACCCGGTCGCGGTCCTGGTTGCGGTTGCCGGGGGAGACGACCTCGACGACCAGCTGGAGCACCTTGGCGTTGACGCCCACGCCGTCCTCGTCCGCGTAAGGCTCCAGGTCTTCCGGAGCGACGAAGGCGTCCGGGATCCAACCCCTTCGTTTGTGCACGACATTGGTGTCCTGGTGACAGGCGTACTCGCTGCCGTCCAGGAACTTGTCCAGCGCCCGGCGCAGACGATTGGCGATCTGGGCATGGGACACACGACCGGTCGGCGACACCTCGATGGCTCCCTCGATGATCTCAGCGCGGTAGCCCTCGGGGAGTTCCATGGCCTTCCATGCCTGCCACAGGACCTCGTCCAGGTCGGGTCCGTTCAGGAAATCAGGCTGAGCCTCGGACATGGTCTTAGGCCTCTCGTGCGCGAGAGCGGTCAAGGGGGCACCTCCTCATCAAGTGTGGGCTGGGTGTGGGCGGGGCACAAGCAACGCGATCACGCTAGGCAGGGCCGTATGGCTGACCAGCGGGAACGACCCCGGTTCACCCGTTCGAGCGAGGGTCACCCGTCCGGGATCAGAACGGCTCCGCCGCTCTCAGGATCCGGTCCGGCAGGTACGGCGATCGGACCCTGATCTCCCAGCCCCTTCGGCGGGCATGGCAGGTCAGGGCCAGTAGGTCGACGGTGAGGGCGGCGTCGGGGGTGGTCGCGCGGTCCGCGACGGCGTAGTGGTCGCGGTGGGTCGCGAGCGCGTCCAGGAGGGCCAGGTTGAAGCTCTCCGCGTCGCCCTCCACCAACTGGGAGAACAGGACCGCGGGCGGCGGCAGGACCCCCTGGTCACGGGCCTTCTCGGCGTCCCGCAGCGCCTGGTCCGTGGCCGGCTCGGGATCCTCGCCGCGCAGATACGCGTGCAGCGCCCGCCGGTAGGAGGCCGTCAGGGACCGGTCCGGCCCGACCCGCTCCGGCCCCGCCAGCACCAGCGGCGCCAGATGCTCCCGCCGGCCCGTGATCAGCGCGAGGTGCACCGCCCGGTGCCACGCCCCCGCCCCCGCGTCCTCGTCCCGGCAGGCGGGGAACGTCACGGTCGCCCCGTCGATCGTCACCGCCACCTCGGTCCCCGGCTCCGCCAGCGTGGTCCGGAACAGCGCCGCCGCCAGCTCGGCGGCCAGCCGCAGGTTCTCCAGCTGGGCGTCGCTCGCGTCGGCCGCCTGCCCGGCGCGGGCCTTGAAGAGCAGCTCCTGGTAGATGACGGCGTACGCCAGCTCGAAGGTGTCCAGCGACTTGCCCGGCCCCGGTGTGACGGCGTCCCGCGTGTACCGCTCGAACTGCTCCTCGCTGTCCGGATCCAGCGGCCGCGGCATCGGCGCCCGCCCGAACTCCACCACCCCGGCGGCGAGTTCGGCCACCGCGTCCGGACGCCGGTCCCGGCCGTAGGGGCCCACCCGGGGCGGCGCGGCCGCGAAGCCGGTGATCAGCGCGTCCGGCAGATAGTCGCTGTCGGCGGCCGGCGGCCACCCCTGGTGCCGGTACGCCAGCGCCGTCAGCGCGATCGGCAGCAGTGGGAGCAGACTGCCCGGCCGCGCTCCGGGCCCGGAGGTCTCGGACAGCGGCCGCAGCAGTCGTACGACCGCGTCGCCGAACCCCTCCCGGTCGCCCGCGGCGAGCGCGCGCAGCGCCTGGAGCCCGATGCCGTACGGCTCCTCGGCGAGCTGTGCGCCGGTCCCCGCGGCGAGGGCCCGGACCCGGTCGAGTGCCGCGTCGAGCGCGGTGAGCCTCTGCTCGGGTGAGGGCGGAAAGGTGGTGTCCTCGTCGGCGGTGTCGCCGACGACGTACGCCATGAAGCCGTTGATCAGCTCGGCGTCGGGCCGCCCCGAGCGGCCCTGTTGAGCTGCCTCGCGGGCGAAGTGAAAGGCCTCGCCGTGCCATTGGGTCTTCTCGACGAGGATCGCAAGGCAGAAGGCGTCCAGCCAGGTGTCCGCCGAGACCGGCTCGGGGGTGCCGCCGGGTTCGCGGTCGTAGACGATGCCCCAGTTCGGGTAGGTGAGGAAGACCTCGAAGTGGTCGCGCGGGAAGTACGCCGCGTAGGCCACCGCGCCGGCCGCCGCCTCCGCCGCGTCCTCCAGGACCGCCTTCGCCTCGGGGGAGCGCAGGTCGGGTGTCCGCACCGAGAGCGCGCCGAGGTACTCGACGAACTCCTGGGAGATCAGCCGCCACTCCCACGCCGTCACCGGGCCGGCCTTGGCCAGGGAGTGGACCTGCGAACCGATCCTGTTCGCGAAGTCCTCCCGCACCGCCGAGACGGCCGCCTCACCGACCCGATGCCTCTCGATACGCACCATGTCCCGCTCCCCCGTCGGACCCCTCGATCTACGGAAACCAGCGTAGATCGAGGGTCTGACAGAGGCGTGAAGGTGTGGAGACCGGCAGGTCAGGAAGGGCTCGGGGGCCAGACCGCGAGCACGGAACGTCGCCGCGCGAAGTCGCCTACTTGGCGCAGGACTTCGGGTCGAGGTTCTCCTGCCACTTGTCCTCACGGCCGTCCGGCTGGCCGTTGGGCAGGAGCTTGTCGGAGACGCCGTCGATGTAGTAGCCGTACGAGTAGACGGTCTTCCAGCTCGCGTCCCGGCCGCGCCAGGTGTGCGTGGTGACCTCGCCGTCGCCCTTGTTCCACTGGTAGTCCTCGACGTAGAACACCGGGTTCACGCGGACCACCCGCTGGTACGGCGTCCAGGTGGTCGCCACCTGGGTGCACGGCGGTATCGACTTCTCGCTGCGCCGCTCGAAGGACGAGGTCTTCTCCCAGCCCCACTCGTAGCCGGCGCTGCCGCCCAGGCTGCCGGAGAAGATGCTCTTGGCCAGCGAGAGGCTGATGTTGGCGCCGACGCTCTTCTTCGCGAAGGTCTTGGTGCTGTAGCCGCTGACGAAGGTCACCTTGTCCTCGGTCGTGCCGTGGTTGCCGGTCCACTCCGAGGTGCGCACCGGCTCGCCCTTCACCGACCAGGTCGAGGCCTGGGCGTACCCGCACCAGCCGCGGAACAGCTCCCACGGCCCGGCGGGGACCCACAGCCCGACCACGTCCCGCAGGTACTCGTCCCGCGTCTTGAACTCGCCGGTGTCGACGTTGAGCGCGCCGTACACCCCGGTCAGGCTGGTCTCCTGGCCGCACAGCCGGTCCAGCATGACGTCGGTGTTCCCGGGGTCCACGCCCCGGACGTTCTGGGCCCCGCCGGGACCGGCGGCCTGCGCGGTCCCCGAGCCGGCCAGCACACCGGCCAGCGCGAGGGCGGCGGAGGCGGCGGCGAGGGCTGTTCTCTTCAGAGGTGACGTACGGATGAGTCGCATGGGGGTTGGCTCACTCCCGAGTGCTGAGCACAGATGCGTGGGGCACCTGTCTGACAGCCCTGGAAGATGGCAGAGAACCCGTGAGTAGGGTCGAGATCGCGGGAGGGATGACAGGACATTGACAGCGGGCGGACCGCTGTTGTCGTCCTTTGCCCGGTTACGGGGCCGGGCTCTCCGGTGGGGGGATCGGGGCCCCCGGCAGCCGTACGGTCGCGATGGTGCCGCCGCCGTCCGCGTGGTCCAGGGCGACCTGACCGCCGGCCTGCTCGACCGTGCGGGCCACGATGGACAGACCGAGGCCGGAGCCGGGCAGTGCGCGGGCCGACGGGGAGCGCCAGAAGCGGTCGAAGACGTGCGGGAGTTCCTCGGCGGGGATGCCGGGGCCGTGGTCGCGGACGGTGAGGACGCCTTCGCTGAGCCGGACCTCGATGGTGCCGGCCTCGGGGCTGAACTTCACCGCGTTGTCGAGGATGTTGACGACGGCCCGCTCCAGCGCGGACGGCTCGGCCCGGGTGTACCAGGGCTCCAGCGAGGCGTTGATGGTCAGCTCGGGTCCGCGCAGCCGCGCCCGGCGCAGGGCCGCCTCGACGGTGTCCTCCAGGGAGACCACCTGCACGCGTTCGCCGCGCTGGCCCTGCGAGCGGGACAGCTCCTGCAAGTCGCCGATCAGGGAGGCCAGTTCGGTCATCTGCGCCTTCACCGAGGCGAGCAGGGCCTTGCGGTCGGCCTCGGGGAGGGGGCGGCCGGTCTCCTCGCTGCGGGTGAGGAGCTCGATGTTGGTGCGCAGGGAGGTGAGGGGGGTGCGCAGCTCGTGACCGGCGTCGGCGATCAGCTGCTGCTGGAGTTCGTGGGAGTTGGCGAGGGAGCTGGTCATCGAGTTGAACGACCGCGACAGCCGGGCGACTTCGTCCTCGGCGTCGTCCTCGACGGGGATGCGGATGCTGAGGTCCTCGGTGCGGGCCACTTCCTCCACGGCCTCGGTGAGCTTGTCGACGGGGCGGAGACCGGCACGGGCGACGGCGAGGCCGGCGGCTCCTGCGCCGAGGACGCCTACGCCGGAGACGAGGAGGAGGATGAGGGCGAGTTCGTTGAGGGTGGACTGGGTCGTCTTCAGGGGGACGGCCACGGTGAGCGCGGCCTCGGTGTAGAGCTGGGGCTGCGAGCCCGGCCCCTGACTGACGTACAGAGGTGTCGTCAGCACGCGTACGGCGTTGCCCTTCGAGTCGGTGCCGTTGCGCAGGAGTCCCCTTTTGCTGATCGCGTTCCTGACCACGTCCTCGTCGCCGCCGGTGGTCTTCACCCTGCCCAGGGAGTTCGACGAGACGCACGCCTTGCCGTCCGCCTGCACCAACTGGAGGTAGACCTCGTCCCGGATCCGGAAATCGCCGTAGCTCTCCACCGGCGTCTGGGGGCACTCGGTGAGGGTGGCCACGACCGCCTGCGCCTGCTGTGGCCGCGCCGAGTTCTGCAGATCCTCGTCGAGCTGGTCGTACAGCTTCCCCTGCACGATGAACCAGCACGTCACCGACACCGCCGCCACCGCGAACGCCACCGCCGCCGCCACCAGCAGGGCCAGGCGGGACCGGATGGGGAGGGACCGGAAACGGCGTTGCAGCCTGTTCACTCGGCGCCGCCCTGTCGGAGCACGTACCCCACACCCCGCACCGTGTGCACGAGACGCGGCTCGCCGCCCGCCTCCGTCTTGCGGCGCAGGTACATCACGTACACGTCCAGCGAGTTCGACGACGGCTCGAAGTCGAAGCCCCAGACCGCCTTCAGGATCTGCTCCCGCGTCAGCACCTGCCGCGGGTGGGCCATGAACATCTCCAGGAGCGTGAACTCCGTGCGGGTCAGTTCCACCGGCCGCCCCGCCCGGGTGACCTCGCGCGTCGCCAGATCCATGCGGAGGTCCGCGAAGGTGAGCGCCTCGTCGTCCTCGGCGGCCGCCGCCCCGGCCGCCGCCGCGTAGGAGGACCGCCGCAGCAGCGCCCGGACCCGGGCGAACAGCTCGTCCAGTTCGAACGGCTTGACCAGGTAGTCGTCGGCGCCCGCGTCGAGCCCGGTCACCCGGTCGCCGACCGTGTCGCGGGCCGTCAGCATCAGGATGGGGGTGGTGTCGCCCGCGCCGCGGATGCGCCGGGCCGCCGTGAGCCCGTCCATGCGGGGCATCTGGATGTCGAGGACGACCAGGTCGGGCCGGTACGCGGTCGCCTTGTCGAGGGCGTCGGCCCCGTCCACGGCGACCTCCGTGTCGTAGCCCTCGAAGGCGAGGCTGCGCTGGAGTGCTTCGCGCACCGCCGGCTCGTCGTCGACGATCAGGATGCGCTGGGGGTCACGGTCGCCTTCGGCGGGGCTCATGGCTTCGGATTCCTCGGGTGCGGTGGGGACGGCAGGGAGCTGAAGGGTGAACGTTTTCAGCCTCGCACGGTTCCCGGCCGGTGCGAGAGGGGCACGGGGTCAGCGGGCGGCACTGCGGCGCCGGGCGCGGCCCGCGCCCGCCCCGCGGCGGGCCACCGCCGGGGAGGCCACCTCGGGCGCCCGCGGCACCGGGGCGTGCAGTTCGTGGGCCACGTCGAGGGCCAGGGCGAACCCGGCCGGGTCGGTGCCGGACACCGTGTGCGAGACCTGCTTGATCATGACGTACTCCCTACGGGGTGGGATGAAGCTCAGTTGTCGCTGCCGCCGGCCCGCAGCGTGGCCAGGTCGGACTTGACGGTGTTGATCGGGATGGAGAACCCGAGGCCCGCGCTGCCGGCCGTCGAGGAGTCCGAACTGGCCGAGTACATCGCCGAGTTGATGCCGATGATGTTGCCGTTCATGTCGATCAGGGCGCCGCCGGAGTTGCCCGGGTTCAGCGAGGCGTCGGTCTGGATCGCCTTGTACGTCGTCGTCGAGGAGCCGGTGTCGCCGTTGAACTGCTGGCCGCCGAACTCGAACGGCCACTGGCCGTTGCCGCCGCCGCCCTGGCCCTGGTTGCCCTGCTGCTGGCCCTCGTCGGTGGAGACGGTGACGTCCCGGTTGAGCGCGGAGACGATGCCGCTGGTGACGGTGCCGGTCAGGCCCTCGGGGGAGCCGATCGCCACGACCTGGTCGCCGACCTGGACGCCGTCGGAGTTGCCGAGGGTGGCCGGGCTCAGACCGGAGGCGTTCTCCAGCTTGATCAGGGCGAGGTCCTTCTTGCTGTCGGTGCCGACGACCTTCGCGGTGTAGGTCTTGCCGTCGCTGGTGCTCACCTTGATGGAGGAGGCGCCGGAGATGACGTGGTTGTTGGTGATGATCTCGCCGTCACTGGTGATGATCACGCCGGAACCGGTGGACTCACCGGCGTTCGAGCTGGCGTTGATCTCGACGATGCTCGGGCTGACCGCCTTGGCGACCCCGGCGACCGTGCCCTTGGCGGAGGACGGCACCACGTTGGTGCTGGTGCTGCTGGAGGCGACCGTGTCGTTGCCGGTCAGCTCCTGGATGCCGTAGGCGGTGCCGCCGCCTATCGCCGCGGCGACGATCGCGACGGCGGCGAGGAGGGCGAGGGGGCCCCGGGTACGCCGCTTGGGGGTGGGGGCGGGCTCGGCGGGGGGCGCGGCGAGAAGAGCGGTTCCACCACCGTTGCCGTCGCCGCCGTAGGAACCGTCGCCGCCGTAGGAACCCGCGCCGCCGGAGGCGAAGGCGGCCGGCTGCTGGACCGGCGTCGTGGGCCGGCTGTCCTGCGCGGCCGGAGCCGGCTGCGCGGGCGGCTGGGTCGGCGGGGGCGGCCACTCCGGGTTCACGGGCGACGAAGCATGCTGCTGCTGGGCGCCCTGGTGGGGGTTGTCGTACTGCTCGTACTCGCCGTCGCGGCGGAAGCTCTCGGTCATGTCAAAAAGCTTGTCGCGCGACCATGAGAGCTTCCTGAGTGCTCCCTGAGAAGCCCGGCAGAACCTCGTATGCCCGATATAAGGCCGTCGCTGGCCCTCCGGCCAGGCGCTCTCAGACGGTCCTCAGAAACTCACTCGCACCCGCAGGACCGCCGTACGACCAGACGGGAGGGGAACACCTTCACCCGCTCGCGACGGGAGCCCGCCACCCGCAGCCCGTCGTCCAGGACCAGGTCCACCGCGGCCCGGGCCATCGCCGAGCGGTCCGAGGCGATGGTCGTCATCGGCGGATCGGCGAGCGCGGCTTCCTTGATGTCGTCGAAGCCGATGACCCCCAGCTCGCCCGGCACGTCGATGCGCAGCTCGCGCGCGGCCCGCAGCAGGCCGATCGCCTGGTCGTCGGTGGAGCAGAAGATCGCGGGCGGGCGCCGCGGCCCGGCGAGGATCTCCAGGCCCACCTGGTAGGCGTCGTAGCGGTTGTACGGCGCCTCGAAGAGCCGTCCCTCGGTGGGGAGCCCGGCCGCGTCCATGGCCTGCCGCCAGCCCTCGACGTGGTCGGAGACCGGGTCGCCGACGGAGGGGGTCTCGGCGGTGCCGCCCATACAGGCGACGTAGGGGTAGCCGTGGCCCAGCAGATGCTCGACCGCGGTCTTCGCGCCGGTGACGTCGTCGAGGACGACGGCGACGTCGTCGATCGCCTCCGGCCGTTCGTGCAGCAGGACGACCCGGGCGTCCCAGGCCTCGATCTCGGCGGCCGCGTTGTCGTTCAGCGCGTGCGAGACCAGGATCAGCCCGGACACCCGCATCCCGAGGAACGCCCGCAGATAGTGGACCTCGCGCTCGCCGATGTAGTCGGAGTTCCCGACGAGCACCATCTTCCCGCGCTCGGACGCGGCCTGTTCGACCGCGTGCGCCATCTCCGCGAAGAACGGCTGGCGCGCGTCCGGCACGATCAGGCCTATGAGATCCGTGCGCCGGGACGCCATCGCCTGGGCGACCCGGTCCGGCCGGTACCCCAGCTCCTTGATCGCGGCGAGGACACGCTCGCGCGTGGCCGGGGCAACCGGCCGGGGTCCGTTGTTGATGACATAGCTGACCACCGCGGTGGACGTCCCCGCGAGTCTTGCCACGTCATCCCTGGTTACCTTGGCCACGCGCGGAGTCTACGCGGATGGACCCGCTCTGGGCAGGGCGTGAAGGAGGTCCCTGTACCCCCGCGAGAGGCTCGCGGGCGTGCGTCGGTACGGGAGCCCTGCCCAGGTGCGGAACGCGCTACGCCTCTACGTCCTCAAGGACGACACTCTCGTCCACATTGTCCGCCTTTGCCGGTTCCGCCTTGACCTTCGCCTCGTCGGGGATCCGGTCGCCCTTCTCGGGCGTAACGAATCGATAACCGACGTTCCGGACGGTCCCGATCAGCGACTCGTGCTCGGGGCCGAGCTTGGCGCGCAGCCGTCGTACGTGCACGTCGACCGTTCGGGTGCCGCCGAAGTAGTCGTAGCCCCAGACCTCCTGGAGCAGCTGCGCGCGCGTGAAGACGCGGCCCGGGTGCTGGGCGAGGTACTTGAGGAGCTCGAACTCCTTGAAGGTCAGGTCGAGGACCCGGCCCTTGAGCTTCGCGGAGTAGGTGGCCTCGTCGACGGACAGGTCGCCGTTGCGGATCTCCATGGGGGAGTCGTCGTTGACGATCTGCTGGCGGCCCATGGCGAGCCGCAGTCGCGCCTCGACCTCGGCCGGTCCGGCGGTGTCGAGGAGCACGTCGTCGATGCCCCAGTCGGCGGTGACGGCGGCGAGGCCGCCCTCGGTCACCACGAGGATGAGCGGACATCCCGGCCCGGTGGAGCGCAGCAGCTGGCACAGGCTGCGCACCTGGGGCAGGTCACGGCGTCCGTCGATCAGGATGACGTCGGCACCAGGGGTGTCGACGAGTGCGGGGCCTTCCGCCGGAGCCACACGCACGTTGTGCAGGAGCAGGCCGAGGGCCGGAAGCACCTCCGTCGACGGCTGGAGGGCGTTGGTCAGGAGCAGCAGAGAACTCATACGTCTGGTTCCTCCTCGGTCCCGGCGAGGTCACGGCTTTCGTATACGGGGGGTATCCGAAAGCACGAAAGGACCCGGGGGCTGCGTTGCCCGAGTCCTCTTCCGACGAGAATAGCCCACATGAGCATTGATCCGGCAGGTCGTGTGGCACGTTCCACGGCTCGTCCGCACTCTGAGACGCGCAGACACGCACCTATACGGACGTTTCTGCACAGCGCCGACGGCGTGACGATCGATTCCGTATACGATCCGCCCGCTTTCGTATACGACGCCTCCCCGCCACCCTCCCGTGACCTCGTGTTCGTCATCGCGCACGGTTTCACCGGCGACGTGGATCGTCCTCATGTTCGCCGGGTGGTGGAAGCCCTCACCCGGTACGGCGCCGTGGTCACCTTCTCCTTCCGCGGCCACGGGGCCTCCGGCGGGCGCTCCACGGTCGGTGACCGCGAGGTGCTGGACCTGGCCGCCGCGGTGGCGTGGGCACGCGAACTCGGCCACACGTGCGTGGCGACCGTCGGCTTCTCCATGGGCGGCTCGGTGGTGCTGCGGCACGCGGCGCTGTACGGGCGGGAGAGCGGCGCCCACGCGGACGCGGTGGTCTCGGTCAGCGCACCGGCCCGCTGGTACTACCGCGGTACGGCCCCGATGCGCAGGCTGCACTGGCTGGTGACCCGCCCCGCCGGCCGCCTGGTGGGCCGCTACGGATTCCGTACCCGCATCCACCACCGGGAGTGGGACCCGGTCCCGCTCTCCCCGGTGGACGCGGTCCCGGCGATCGCCCCCACCCCCCTCCTGATCGTCCACGGCGACCGCGACGGCTACTTCCCCCTCGACCACCCGCGGATGCTCGCGGAGGCCGCCGGCGACCACGGTGAGCTGTGGATCGAGCCCATGGGCCACGCCGAGCACGCGGTCGGCGACGAGCTGCTGGGCCGGATCGGGGACTGGGCTGTCACAGCGGGCGGCTAGCCTGGGCCCCGTACATCACCGATCGATTGAGGAAGCGGATGCCAAAGGTCACGGTGCGCTACTGGGCCGCCGCGAAGGCCGCGGCCGGGATCGCCGAGGAGCCGTTCGACGCGGCCACGCTCGCCGAGGCGCTGGACGCGGCGCGTGAGCGACACCCCGGTGAACTCGTGCGCGTCCTGCGGCGATGCTCGTTCCTCGTCGACGGTGACCCCGTGGGCACCCGCGGACATGAGACGGTACGGCTGGCCGACGGCGGCACGGTCGAGGTGCTCCCGCCGTTCGCAGGAGGCTCACGATGACAAACCAGCCGAACCAGCCGAACCAGCCGAACCAGCCGTACGAGGGCTACGACCAGTACCCGCAGCAGGGCTGGCCCGCCCACGCGGACCAGGGCTACGACCGGGGCTACGACCAGGGCTACGAGGACCCGGCGTCCGCCCAGCAGCACACCCAGCAGTGGCAGGGCCGGACCTGGGAGACCCAGCTCCACACCCCGCTCCAGCAGCCCGCCCCGGAGACGGCGTACCTGCCGCAGCAGGGGTACGAGGGCGATCCCCAGGGCTACGGCACGGCGCCCACCCCACCCGGCCCCGCCCCGACACCTCCGCACGCCGGTCCGTACGTCTCCGCACCGGCCGCGGACCCCTCGGCGTACGGCCAGGTCGCCCAGCCGCACCCCGGCGCGGCCCCGCAGGCACCCGGGCCCGCCCCCGCCGGCTACGGGCCCGCCACCCTCGCCGGGAACTCCCGGGTCACCGACGCCCAGCGTGCCCGGCTCGAAGGCCGGTCCCCGATCATCGAGCCCGGCATCCAGCCGGCCGGGCTCACCGCGCTGCTCGGCCTGCTGCTGTCCGGTACGGCGGCCGTCGGGTCGTACGCCCTGCTCGTACCCCTCGTCCTCCTCCAGGCGGTCACCGCGGCCGGCTGGTTCCGGCTGAACGGCATGTGGCCCGCCCGCCAGGGCATCGCGCTGGCCTTCCTCGGCGCGCTGGTCGCGGACGCGGTGCTGCTCGTGGCGGGCCGGTCCAACGGCCCCGCCGCGATCCTCGGCACCCTCGGCGTGTGGGTCCTGCTCAGCCTGGTGCTTCAGCTGCGCTCGCACGCCGACCCGGACGAGCGGATGTACGGCCTGATGGCGACCGTCGCCTCGGCGGCGCTGGCGATCGTGGCGACCGGGTATCTCGCGGCCGACCCGGACGCGGTGTCGGTCGGCGCGGCCGCGGTGGCCGTGGCCGTCCTGGCCCGCGCGCTGCCCCTGCCGACCCCGGCCTCGGTGGTCGTCGCGCTGCTCGCCGCGGCGGGCGCGGGCATCGCGGTGGGCGGGATGACGGGCCTCGGCGCGAAGGGCGCGCTGCTCGGCGCGGGCGCGGCGGTGTGCGCGCTGATCGGCCACCGGGTCGCGAGCTACGACTACCCGTCCCGCTTCGTGCACTTCACCGCGGGCGTGGCCCTGCCGCTGGCGGCGGCGGCTCCGGCGGTGTACGTCCTGGGCCGGGCGATCAGCTAGGCGTCTCGGTCCAGAGACAGAAGGGGTGCCCGGACGGGTCGTACAGGACCCGTACGTCGTCCTGCGGCTGGTGGTCGGCGAGCCGCGCCCCCTCCGCCACGGCCCGCGCGACCTCGGCCTCCAGGTCGTCCACCTCGATGTCCAGGTGCAGCATCATCTGCTGGTCGCCGGGCTTCCGGGTGGGCCAGACCGGCGGGACGTACTCGGGTTCGGTCTCGAAGGCGAGGGACGTGCCCGCGGTGCCGGGCGGCGGGCCGATGAGCACCCAGTGCGGTTCCTCGGCGCGCACCACGTAGCCGAGCAGGCGCTGGTAGAAGGCGGCGAGCTCATGGGCGTCGTGGGCGTCGAGGACGACGGTGGACAGCCTCGCGGAGGAGGGTGCGGGGGCCTGCCCGCTGCTCTCGGAAGAGGACATGCACGCCTTCCTACTGGCGCCGCTTCTTCCCGTCCAGCTCGTCCCACCACTCGTCGGACTTCGGGTCGCCGGAGGGGTCGTCCCACCAGCGGTCGTCGGGGCCGCGCCGGTTGGCGACCATCGCTGCGAGCGGCGGGATCACCATGGCCACCACGCACATCCCCACGGCCACCGGGATCGACCAGAGCCGCACGACTCCCCAGGCCAGGACGAACAGGCCGATGCAGGTGCCCATCATGGCGAAATAGACATGCCGTCGTCGCGCCAACATGCCTCAAGCGTAGGCCCGCACAGGCCGAAGGGCCGCACCCCGGGGGGTACGGCCCTTCCACTGCTCAGGCGCCTCAGACCGCGATCGCGACCTCGGCGAGACCGCCCTGCTGGGCGACGACCGTACGGTCCGCGGTGCCGCCCGGAACCAGGGCGCGGACGGTCCAGGTGCCCTCGGCCGCGTAGAAGCGGAACTGGCCCGTCGCGGAGGTCGGGACCTCCGCCGTGAACTCGCCGGTCGAGTCCAGGAGGCGGACGTAGCCCACCACAGGCTCGCCGTCACGCGTCACCTGTCCCTGGATCGTGGTCTCACCGGGCTTGATCGTCGAGGCGTCCGGGCCGCCGGCCTTCGCTCCACACATGTCTTTCTCCAAAAAGGGGTCTGACCGGAAGGAAGGCCGGTCGGGTGGGACTGATCTGCTTACTTGTTGGCGCCGAGCTCGATCGGAACACCGACCAGGGAGCCGTACTCGGTCCAGGAGCCGTCGTAGTTCTTGACGTTCTCGACACCGAGCAGCTCGTGCAGCACGAACCAGGTCAGGGCCGAGCGCTCACCGATACGGCAGTACGCGATGGTGTCCTTGGCGAGGTCGACCTGCTCCTCGGCGTAGAGCTCCTTGAGCTCCTCGTCCGACTTGAAGGTGCCGTCGTCGTTGGCGTTCTTCGACCACGGGATGTTGCGCGCGGACGGGACGTGACCCGGACGCTGCGACTGCTCCTGCGGCAGGTGGGCCGGGGCCAGGAGCTTCCCGGAGAACTCGTCGGGGGAGCGCACGTCGACCAGGTTCTGCGAACCGATGGCCGCCACCACGTCGTCACGGAAGGCACGGATCGAGGTGTCCTGGGCCTTGGCCTTGTAGTCGGTCGTGGGACGCTCGGGCACGTCCTCGACCAGCTCGCGGGCGTCCAGCTCCCACTTCTTGCGGCCACCGTCGAGCAGCTTGACGTTCTCGTGGCCGTACAGCTTGAAGTACCAGTAGGCGTAGGACGCGAACCAGTTGTTGTTGCCGCCGTAGAGGATCACCAGGGTGTCGTTGGCGATGCCCTTCGCCGACAGGAGCTTCTCGAAGCCCTCCTGGTCGATGAAGTCACGGCGGACCGGGTCCTGCAGGTCCTTCGTCCAGTCGATGCGGATCGCGTTGCGGATGTGGTTCTTCTCGTAGGCGGACGTGTCTTCGTCCACCTCCACGATCGCGATGTTCGGGTCGTCGAGGTTGGCCTCGACCCAGTCGGCGTCGACCAGGACGTCGCTGCGGCTCATGCTCTTTCTCCTCCGGGGCAGTTGCGGCGGGGCGTGCGGAAGGGTGCGCGAGGCGCACGGATGCCCTGGGGGCGCCAGGGCAAGGGGATGCGGAGGTCGATGCCGTCCGCTCAGAAGGGGCGACAGAGCATGGCGGCGACGCGGCACAGGTCTACTGCCCGCCGCTTCGTGAGATCCGCCTGTCGCTTCATGGTGTCGATCGTAGGGACGGACATACCGGCATGTCACCGGTGTGTCGCATGCTGAGATGCGATCGTCCGGAATGTGGGACCAGTGACGCGCCCGGGCCGTGCCCGTACGGCTCCCGGGCGGATGCGGCCGTCATCGCATCTACGGTACGGACGTCACCGTCTCGCCTGTCGGACGGCCGGGGTCCGGTCCGACGCGAGTCCTACCCGGCGAGCTTGACGTTCGAACCCTTGACGGCGATCTCCACACCGTTCTTCCCCGGTACGACCTTGTCGAGCCCGATGCCGCCCGGCAGCCCCTCGATCTTCTGGTCGAAGTCGGCGATCGAACGGAAGTCGGTGTCCGCGAGGGTGATGCTGCCGAAGCTGGGGATCGAGTCGGCGTGCACCCGGACGGTGTTCCCGTCGACGACGCTGACGCTGCTGAGCACGGAGACCGGCTCCTTCAGGGCGCTGATGTCGATGTCGACCTTGATCTTCCCGTCGCCTCCGTCGGAGAGGCCGACGACCCGCGCGGTGATGCCCAGCGGCAGCCGGGTCTCCTGCGACTTGGCCGCCTTCAGCAGCTGGTCGTAGGCGATGGTCGCGGTGCCGGAGGCCGTGGAGGCGGTGGCGGAGCTGTAGTCGCCGGAGAACGCGACGCCCTTCATGGCGGCGTTCAGGTCGTCGATGCGGATGGTGCCGCCGCTGGTGCCGGTGTCCGCGGCGTAGTCCTTCATGCCGACCTGGACGTCGTCCAGCTCACCGCCGGCCACCTGGGTCAGGAACGGGAACCCCTTGATGTCCACGCTCGGGGTCGTGGTCAGCCCCTCCTGAGTCTTCAGCCGGTCGGCGACCTCGCCCTCCGCGAAGTGGACCGCGAGACGGTCGGCGGCGACGAACAGCCCGCCGAGAATCACGGTGATGATCAGAAGTATTCGCAGGGCGCGCATGCGGTGGGTCCCCCAGAGCGGCGGTGGTGTCCATGGACGGATGACCGCCCAGCGCGAGAGTAGTCCCGCCGGGTAAGGGGACCGCGAGATTGTCGATCACCTGTGACAGGGCGATACTTCGCACCGGCGACGAAACGGGGGCTCACCGATGGCACAGGTCTGGCTGCGGGACGGACTGGACCCGGACGCCCCGGAGGCGGTGGTGGTCGCCGTGGTGGTCGATCCAGCAGGCCCACCGGAGGAACGCGCCGTCGCCGAGCTCTTCTCCTGCGCGTACGAGGGCGAGGACAGCTTCCTGCTGGTCCGGACCGACGGCTGGGCCGAACGCCGGTTGCGGGAAGACGTCCTGACGGTCGAGATCGTGGTCAACGCGGCCGTCCTGCACCGACTGGGGGCGCATGCGGCCGGCTCCCCGGCACCCGCGGCCGGCTCCTCGGCACCCCCGGCCGGCGCACCGGACACGGTCCGGCTGCTCCGGGCGAGTACGCGCGTCGATCCGAGCCGGTACGACCAGGCCCTCGCCGTCACGGTCGTGCTGACGGCTCCGGCAGGTGCGCCGGACGAGCGGATCGTGGCCGAGCTCCGGTCCCGGGAGTCCTGGCCGCTGATCCTGGCCCCGCCGCCCGGCGGTCAGTAGACGAGCGCCTGCGTCCCGTCCGCGAGGGCCTCCTGCACGAACACCTGGGCGCCCGCGATCCGTACGCCCTCGATGACGTCCTTCTCCGTGATGTCCCGCCGGGCCGCGCACTGCGTGCACAGGGTGACGCGCCCGCCCGCGAGCAGCGCCTCGATCAGCTCGGGCAGCGGCGCCGCGTGCGGCAGCTCGAACTCGGCGGCCCGCCCCGGCAGCGCGAACCACGCCGACTCCCCGGTCAGCCACAGCGACACGTCCACGCCGCTGGCCACGGCCACCGCCGCCACGGTGAACGCCTGCGAGCACCGCTCGGGCGCGTCGGCCCCCGCGGTCACCTTGATCACGAGCTTCTTCGCCATGCGGGCAGCGTAATGCGTGCCCGGGCACGGCACGCGTGTCCGGATCGTGATCGGCCGGCGCCACAACTGTGGGCGCCCACCAGCCGTCTCCTGTGCGGCGCGCATGCGGAATGCGTGCCTCATGCCTGGTGGGAGACGCCGTTGAAGTACCCGAGGAGAAAGCTGATCGCCGCCGCGGCCGTACTCGGCGTCGTGGCCGGGGCGGGTGCCGGATACCTGGTCCAGGCGGCCCGGGAGCCGAGGCTACCCCTGCTCGTCCAGCCGACGCTCCCGCAGGCCCGCGGGCCCCAGCCGGAGCCGCTCACCGCCGAGCAGGACCGCAAGGTCAGGAACGACGGCGACCTGCGCGAGCTGCTGCTGGAGAAGCCGGGCGGGACGACCACGCCGGACTGGGTGGCGCCCCAGGGCTGGATGGACCGGGGCGAGTACGCCGACCTGTCGGACGAACCCGACAGCTACTACGAGCACCTCGAGGAGCAGGAGTTCCTCCGGGCGGCGGTCACCGGCTGGGACGCGGGCGGCCACCAGGTGGAGATCTTGCTGGCCCAGTTCGAGCAGCGGGAGGCCCCGGCGGCCCCCGCCGACGACAGTTCGCGCAGCCGGTACTGGGCCGAGACGGATCCGGACGTGCGGACTCGCCCGCTGCCCGGCACCGGCGAGGGCAAGGTGTACGTCCACCCGGATCCGTCCGCCGAGACCACTGCCCTCCCCGGCGTCAGCGCGGAGGCGCACGCGTCACGCGGCGACCTCTCCCTGCACATCTGGGTCTACGGCGACGACCCGGTCCCCTTGAGCACGATCATGGATCTGGCCGAGCGACAGATGGAGCGGTTGTGAGGGGGACGCGGGCGGTGTCCGCCCTGCGCTGGATCGGGGTGGTGGCCGTCTTCGCCGTGGCGGGGACCGCCTCCGCGTACGGCGTCACCCGCCTGGACCGGGAGGACGTGCCGGGGTTCGCGGCGGCGACGGAGGGGGTGTGGGAGTACCCGCGCCTGAGCGGTCCGCCGCTGCCCTCCGACAGCCCCGCCCCGTTCGCCGACGAGGACGAGCCGGGCGTCCACCACGCGGATCTGCGGGCCCTGGTCCTGCCCGCGCCGAAGGGGGCGGAGGAGGACCGGGCGCTGCGCGGCTCCGACGGGTGGCTGGCGACCGACGCCTTCCTGTCGGCGTACGCCGAGCCGGACCGGGCCGCCCTCGGGCAGTTGCTCGTCGACACCGGGCTGCGGCACATCGCCGCGCGCGGCTGGACCACGGAGGACGGCACGCACACCCGTGTCTACCTCCTCCACTTCGGGACGGCGGCGGTCGTGGACGACCTGTTCCACCAGCACCTGGCACCCCGGGACGCCCCGGGCCACCGGGTACGCGGCGCGGAACGGTCCGTCCAGGACGCGGACCTGCCCGACGCGTCCGGCAGCGCGGAGATCCGCCGCGCCGCGTACGACGAGCGGCGGACGTACGGCGCCGAGCACGTCCGCCAGGCCTATCTGTCCGCCGGGGACGTGCTGGCGGTGGTGCTCCAGGCCCGCGAGGGGTCCGTGGAGACCGTGCCCTTCGCGCAGACCCTGGCTCTCCAGACCCAGCTGCTGTCCTGAGCCGCGGATGTGTCCGGATCGTGATCAACCCCCTGTACAACTCTGGGGATTGGCCAGGGGTCTCCTGTGAAGCGCGCATACGGAATGCGCGCTTCACGCTTTGTGGGGGACGCATTGGAAGTGCCCGAAGAGACGGCTGATGCGCGGTTCGAGCCGGTTGAGCCGGTTGCCCCGGCACCGGTTGTCCCGGCACCGGTGGCCGAGCCCCGGCCGCCGCGCCGCCGGGGCCGTACGGCTGTGTTGATCGCGGCCGCGGCCGTGCTCGGTGTCGTCGCCGGGACCTGCACCGGATATCTGATCCAGGCCGACCGCGACCCGACGGCGCTGCCCTCGCTCTCGCAGCCGGTGCTCGCGCAGGCGAAGGGGGACGGCCCCGAGCCGCTGTCCGCCGCGCAGGACCGTCGGGTCAGGACCGACGGCGACCTGCGCAAGCTGCTGGTGAAGAAGCCGGCCGGGACCAAGACGGCGGCCTGGCTGTCCTCGGTCGACGGCTGGCTGAGCCTGCCCGCGTACGCGAACACCTACGTCAAGCCGGGCGGGGCCTTCGGTGAAGCCGTCGGCTTCGAGTTCCGCCGGGCGGTGTCCACGGGGTGGACCAAGGGCCAGGCGGACTTCGAGGTGCGCCTGGTCCAGTACCGGCAGCAGGAGGTCCTCGGGGCCTCCGAGGTCACGTCGGGCAACCAGTACTGGGCGGCCGACGAGTCCCGCACCCGGAGCTGGAGCATTCCCGGCTCGGAGAACGGCATGGTGTACGTCCACGACAAGCCGGAGACCAAGCCCGGGTATCTGCCGCAGTACTACGCCGAGGCGTACGCGTGGCGGGGCGACATCGCGGTCATGGTCTGGATCTACGACACCAAGCCGGTCCCCAAGAAGACGATCATGGACCTGGCCGAGCGGCAGATGGAGCGGCTGTGAGTGAGAACGCCGAGAACGCCGTCGATGCCGAGGCCGCTGTGAGTGAGGGGGCCGTGGAGCAGCCCGCCCGTGCTGGTCGGGCCGGTCGGGGTGGCCGTATCGCCGCCATCGCCGTGTCGGTCGTGGCGGCCGGGGCCGTCGTGGCGGGGGTCGGGTACACGGTCGTCACCGTGAACGGCGCGAACCGCGACGCGGGCAAGCCGGTGTGGACGTTCCCGAAGGGGGGCGAGGCCGGAGCCGGGCAGGCGAAGGCGGCGTCCCTGAAGGGGCTGGGCGCGATGCTCGTGCCGTACGGGGCCGACGGGTGGAGCAGGGGGCCGGACATGGGGGAGTTCGGATCCGACGCGCAGCTCAGCGGGGCCCGGGCGACGGCGCTGGCGAAGGAGTCGCTCAGCGGGTTGCCACGCAGTGAGCGCAGGGAGCTGGAGAAGCGGATCGACAAGCAGCGCATCTCGGGGATCGCGATGCGCAGTTACATCAGCACCGAGGAGCTGTCCTCCGTCTACACGGACCAGGCCTCCGTGGTGACCGTCCAGCTGGCCCAGATGGCGAGCACGACGGCGGTTCGCAGCCTCGCCCGCTCCCAGCGGAGCTTCCTCGACGCCCTCGGGGTCTTCGACGAGGGCCCGAAGATCGAGGGCCACAAGGACGCGGCCTGCTACCTGCCGCCGTCGGACAAGAAGGACGGCAAGAACGGCCTCCAGTCCATGTACTGCGTCGCCGCGCAGGGCAACGTCCTGGTCACCCTCAACGCGACCAGCGCGAAGCCCCTCCAGAAGACAGGCATAGCCATGTTCCTGCGCGAACAGCTCGACCGCATCGAGGAGCCGGGGGAGGCGGTATGACCCACCAGGTGGAAGGAACCGACCACAGCGCGAGCACGGCCGGCACGTCGGCGTCCGCTGCCACGGGAGAGCCTGTCTCGGCAGGGGCAGGGGCAGCGGCACCGACACCCGCACCTACTCCCGCTCCGCCCTCCGGGACCGAGCCGGCTCCTGACCCCGACCCGGCGTCCGAGCCCGCGGCCGTATCCACGACCGCCCCCACCACCTCACCGGAGCCCACCTCGGCCTCACCGGAGCCCACCCCGGCCCCACCGGAGCCCACCCCGTTCGCACCCCCCGCACCGCACCCCCTCAAGTCCCGCCGCCTCCTGCGCGCCACCCTGCGCTGGACCGCCGCGCTGGTCGTCTTCGCGGCTGTGGGGGCCGGGACCGCGTACGGGATCGCGGGGATGGAGCGGACCGATGTTCCCGGGCTCGGGACCGTGTCGGACGGGAGGTGGGTGTACCCCACGCTCACGAAGCCGCCGTTGCCGAAGGGCAGCCCCGGGCCGCTCGCCGAGGGAAACAAGACCGGGACCCACTACGCCGACCTGCGCGAGCTGGTGCTGCCCGCGCCGAAGGGAGCGACGGCGGACGCGGCGCTGCGCGGCACCGACGGCTGGCTCCCGACGAAGGACCTCCTCGCGGAGTACGGGGAGAAGGCCGACCGCGAGGAGCTGGCGCAGAAGTTCACCGAGTACGAGCTGCGGCACATCGCGGCGCGCGGCTGGACCACCCCCGACGGCACGCACACCCGCGTCTACCTGCTCCAGTTCGACACCGCGGCCGTCGTCGACGAGCTCACCGGCCAGATCGCCCCGTACGGCGGCCCGGGCTACCAGCTGCGCGGCGCGGCCGACTCGGTCCCCGACGACCACTTCCCGGACAAGGCCCGGATCGAGGACGTCATGCACGTCGTCTACACCGAGTCCAAGCCGTACGGTGCCACGCAGACCCGGCACGCCTACCTGGCCGCCGGCGACGTCCTCGCCCTGGTGATCCAGGACCGCAAGGGCACCGCGAACCCGGTTCCCTTCCAGCAGACCGTGACCCTCCAGAGCCAGCTCCTGGGGTGAGGAGGCCCGCACGGTCCCCCGGGCCCCGGCCGCGTAAGCTGGGGCCCGGCCCTGTTTACATGCACCGCACCCCGCTCATCCGAGGAGCACCCCGTGGAGATCTTCTTCGAAGCCCTGCTGGTCCTGGTCTGCGTCGGCGTTCTCGCCTTCGCCTACCTGACCGTGAAGAAGCTGTACCAGGGCCAGCGCTGACCCCCGTCTAGGAACCGCCACTCATGATCGAGATCCCGTCCGACCTCCACAAGGACCTCGTCCCGCTCGCCTTCCTGCTCGGCAACTGGGCCGGCGCGGGCGTGCACGACTTCCCTGGCTCGGAGAAGTGCAACTTCGGCCAGGAGGTGACCTTCGGCCACGACGGCCGGGACTTCCTGGAGTACACGTCCCACACCTGGGTCCTCGACAACGACGGCAACAAGGTCCGCCCGCTGGAGACCGAGCACGGCTTCTGGCGCATCGACAGCGACCGCAAGGTCGAGGTGACGATGGTCCGCGACGACGGCGTGGTCGAGATCTGGTACGGCGAGATGGCCGACCAGAAGCCGCAGATCGACCTGGTGACGGACGCCGTCGCGCGCACGGCCGCCTCCGGGCCGTACAGCGGTGGCAAGCGTTTGTACGGCTACGTCAAGAGCGACCTCATGTGGGTCGGCGAGAAGCAGACCCCCGAGGTCGAGCTTCGCCCCTACATGTCGGCCCACCTGAAGAAGGTCGTCACGCCGGAGGAGGTCGAGCGCTGGGCCAAGGCCCTGCCCGACGACATGCCGGACGACGGCATCGCCTTCTTCAAGTAGACCGACGGGCGGATCGGCGACCGGCTGATCGGTTGTCGGCGGTCCGCGGGATCAGTAGATGGTGATCTGCTCGATCTTGTGGACCTTGCCGCTGGGCGAGCCGGACGCCAGGCCCAGGTCGAACGCCGTCCACTTCGCGAGCCGTCCCGAGTCCCACAGGGGACCGCCCAGGACCGTGCGGTACTTGAAGCTGACCTCGTTGTTGCCGGTGCTCGTCCAGCCCACGCCGTAGATGGCGACGTCGACGGTGCCGGCGTTGGCGAAGCAGGGGTTGACGCCGTCGACCTCGAAGTACAGGAAGTCGTTGCGGCCCGCGCAGTCCACCCGGTTGATGGCGTGGGCGGGGAGGGCGGTGGCGACGGTGGCCGTCAGCGCGGCACCGGTGACACCGGCTAAGCGCAGGGCCCGGCGGACGATCGAGCGGTTCATCGAGGACCTCTGGTTCTCTCGGGGATCTTCCGGCGAGTGAGAGAGGCAGGGAACCGCACAGGTTGCCAAGGGAAGGCAAAATCCTTCGGTGGACGCCCTTTACGGCATCGGTCCTAGACTTGGGCCCGTGGTGAGCACCGACTGGAAGAGCGACCTCAGGCAGCGCGGCTACCGGCTGACGCCGCAGCGCCAGCTTGTCCTCGAAGCTGTGGACACCCTGGAACACGCGACCCCCGACGACATCCTCACGGAAGTGAAGAAAACGGCCTCGGGGGTCAACATCTCCACGGTCTACCGGACCCTGGAGCTCCTGGAGGAGCTCGGCCTGGTCAGCCATGCCCACCTCGGGCACGGAGCGCCGACGTACCACCTCGCCGACCGTCACCACCACATCCACCTGGTCTGCCGCGACTGCCAGAACGTCATCGAGGCCGACATCCAGGTGGCCGCCGAGTTCACGGCCAAGCTGCGCGACACCTTCGGCTTCGAGACCGACATGAAGCACTTCGCGATCTTCGGCCGCTGCAAGGACTGTTCTCTCAAGGCTTCAACTACCGAGTCGTAGGCTTGTGCATATGAAGAGCCCCCTGCTGTCCCTGCCCGGTGCCGTCCCCGCCGAGGGCGTGGACGAAGGCGTAGCCGCGCACTACGGCGATCTGTTCCGCGAACAGCGCGCCCTGGCCGACGGCACCGGTTTCGTCGACCTCTCGCACCGCGGTGTCGTCTCCGTCACCGGTGACGACCGCCTCAGCTGGCTGCACCTGCTGCTCACCCAGCACGTCAGCGACCTGCCCACCGGCCAGGCCACCGAGGCGCTGATCCTCTCCGCGCACGGTCACATCGAACACGCCCTGTACCTCGTCGACGACGGCACGACCGTCTGGGCCCACGTCGAACCGGGCACCCAGGGCGCGTTGATCGCCTACCTGGAGTCGATGAAGTTCTTCTACCGGGTCGAAGTCGCCGACCGCACCGACGAGTTCGCGATCGTCCACCTGCCCGCCGGGTCCATCGCCGAGGTCCCGGACGGAGTCGTCGTACGCGAGACGCCGTACGGCCGCGATCTCTTCCTGCCGCGTGCCGAACTGGAGTCGTACGCAGAGAAGTCCGGACCCGCGGCCGGGCTGCTGGCCTACGAGGCGCTGCGCGTCGAGCACCACCGCCCCCGGCTCGGCTTCGAGACCGACCACCGCACCATCCCGCACGAGCTGGGCTGGATCGGTACGGCGGTGCACCTCCAGAAGGGCTGCTACCGCGGCCAGGAGACCGTCGCCCGCGTCCAGAACCTCGGCAAGCCCCCGCGGCGCCTGGTCTTCCTGCACCTGGACGGCAGCGAGGTCCATCTGCCGCCCGCCGGCGCCGACCTCCGGCTCGCGGACGAGGGGCCCGACGGCCGCAAGATCGGCTTCGTGACGACGTCCGTACGGCACCACGAGCTCGGTCCGGTCGCCCTCGCCCTGGTCAAGCGGAACGTCCCGCCGGACGCGCGACTCGTCGCGGACACCACGGCCGCGGCTCAGGAAGTCGTCGTAGAGCCGTAGAGCCGTAGAGGCGTGGGGCTGTGGGGGCCTGGCGGCCTGGATCGGTCGACGTCACTGCGAGCAGTTCTCGCCGCCCGCGTCCAGCGTCACCCACACCGAGGCCCGGTGGGCCGGGTCGGTGCCCGGTGGCAGCCGGGTGCTGACCAGGCCCGCCACGGCCGCGTCCGCCTTCGCCGGGACCAGCTGGACGCCGGTGTAGGTGGTGGCGCCGAGCAGGTAGTCGGAGGTGGTGTCCGGGACCAGCACCGCGCTGATCTCGAAGCTCGCCCCCCGCTGTGCCGGGAAGTCGCCGATCTGCGGACAGGCGTCCCAGCTGGTCGGGTCGGTCGGGCTGGTTGCGCCGGTCGCCTGTGCCTCCGGGCCGGGCGCCTGCCCGGTCAGGTGTGCCCGGCCCAGCAGATACAGGTTTGCCTCGCCCTTCTTGTGGGCGACCAGCCAGAGGCTGTGGCGCGGCGGGATCACGGCGACGCCGTAGACCTTCTGGTGCTGCCGGACCGAGGCGGCCTGCTGCGGGTACTGGATCCGGACGGATGCCGTCCGGGTCGCGGACGGCGTCGGCGGTGCGGTCGCCGGTTCGTCGGCGCCCCCGCCGAGGCCGGTGAGCGCCGAGACCACCGCGGCCATCCCGGTCAGCCCGCCCAGCGCGGTGATCAGGAAACCGGTCAGCAGGACGGCACGCGGGATGCTCTGCGGGCCCGACAACGTTTCCGGCTGCCCGTCGTGGTCCCGAAACTCCCCGGTCGTGATGCGTGTGTTCATGCCCTGCCCTGGCTCTCCCCGTCGTGAGCGCCCCGCCCCCCGCGCGGGGCGCGCTCCACCTCCAGGGTGG
>NZ_JBHUXV010000050.1:0-64631 GCF_042669125.1 Streptomyces sp. NPDC057253
CGGCACGTCGTCCAGGGGGCTGCTGCGGATGCGCTTGGCCCGCTTGGCCCGCTGATAGGTGATGGCGAAGCGGTGCGCCTCGTCGCGAGAGGTTCAGATCGACGTGCCCTCGTTCGTCGTGTCCGGGTCCACGCCCATCGTGATCGAGCCGATCACGCCCTTGGCGATGTTCTTCTTGTTGTACTTCAGCTTGAGCAGGCCGCCCGTGGTGCCGCTCTGGTCGTAGATCGTGTCCTCGGTGAGCGTGGTGCGCTCGGTGGTGCTGGTGGAGTACGGGTCGACCTCGGCGGAGGCCAGGACGGACTCCTCGTCGAAGAAGAACTGGCCGGTGTGGCAGGTGTGGCCGCCCTCGTAGCCGGCGTCCGTCCAGGTGCCGTCCACGTGGACCTTGGTGTGGATGTGCACGGTACGGCCCCGGTACCAGCCCGGGAAGATCGTCTTGAAGGTGACCCGGCCCTGCCGGTCGGTCTTCCAGGTGCCGCGCAGATAGCGCTCGTCGTCGGTGGGCTCCTCGTGGACCCCGCCCCCGGTGCCTCCGGAGGGCGCCCCGGACGGCGGCTCACCGGTGGGGACGTCCGTGGGGGTGCCGCTCGGCGCGTCCGTCGGCGCGGTGCCGCCGCCTCCCGTCGACAGGCTCTCGTAGCCCGAGTAGATGCCGAGCGCGTCGCAGTGCCAGATGTCGACGGCCGCGTTGGCGACGGGCTTGCAGGTCTCGGAGTCGATCACCTTGAGCTGGAGGGTGAGGGGGATGCCCTCCTTGTCCTCGGTGATGTCCTGGCGGATCTTGTCCGCGTCGATGTAGTACGGCCCCTCGGTGGTCTCCGAGGTGAGCTTGTAACAGGCCTCGGCGGCGGTGGAGGTGCTGCTCGCGGAGGCCTTCGTGCTGTTCTCGCCCGCGAAGGCACCCGACGCGGCGAGCGTGCCCGCCGCGCCCACCGCCACGGCCGCGCCCGCTCCGGCCACGACGACCTTGCGCCGCGTCAGGTCCTTCTTGTGTTTCGGCCCGTGGGCCCGCTGCTGGAGTTCAGGCTGGTTTCCCGGCTCATTTCCCGTCATGGACAAGGAAGTTAGGTAAGAAGGCTGTCATGGGCGTGGGAGCGGACTGTGGTTCCCCACAGGGAAGTGGCCCGGAACCGACACCGGCTCCGGGCCACCCCTTCGGATCACCGCCTACTTCGGCTGCGGCTTGCGCACCGACAGGTGCAGCTCCCTCAGCCGGGCCTCCTCCAGCTCCGTCGGCGCGCCCATCATGAGGTCCTGGGCGTTGCCGTTGAGCGGGAAGGCGATGGTCTCGCGGATGTTGGGCTCGTCCGCGAGGAGCATGACGATGCGGTCCACGCCGGGGGCGATGCCGCCGTGCGGCGGGGCGCCGAAGCGGAAGGCGCGCAGCATGCCGGCGAACTTGTCCTCGACGGTCTCCCGGTCGTAGCCCGCGATCTCGAAGGCCTTGAGCATGATGTCCGGCTCGTGGTTCCGGATCGCGCCGGAGGACAGCTCGACGCCGTTGCAGACGATGTCGTACTGCCAGCCCAGGATGTCCAGCGGGTCCTGGGTCTCCAGGGCCGTAAGGCCGCCCTGCGGCATGGAGAACGGGTTGTGCGAGAAGTCGATCGCCCCGGTCTCCTCGTCCTTCTCGTACATCGGGAAGTCGACGATCCAGCAGAACCGGAAGACGCCCTCCTCGAAGTGCCCGGCACGCTTGGCGGCCTCGACGCGGACCGCGCCCATGATCTTGGAGACCTCGTCGAACTCGCCCGCGCCGAAGAACACCGCGTGCCCGGCGGCCAGGGAGAGCCGCTTGGTCAGCTCGGCGACGTTCTCCTCGGTGAGGAACTTCGCGATCGGGCCGGACAGCGAGCCGTCCTCGGCCACGCGGACCCAGGCCAGGCCCTTGGCGCCCTGCGAGACCGCGTAGTCGCCGAGCTGGTCGAAGAACTTCCGGGGCTGGGCGGAGACGTCCGGCACCGCGAGCGCCCGCACGTGCTTGCCGGCGAACGCCTTGAACTCCGAGCCCTCGAAGACGTCGGTGATGTCGACGAGCTCCAGCTGAGCGCGCAGGTCCGGCTTGTCGGAGCCGTACTTCAGCATCGCCTCACGGAACGGGATCCGCGGGAACGGCGAGGTGACATGACGGCCGTTGCCGAACTCCTCGAACAGCTCGGTCATGAGCTTCTCGATCGGCTGGAAGACGTCCTCCTGCTCGACGAAGCTCATCTCGACGTCGAGCTGGTAGAACTCGCCCGGCGAACGGTCCGCGCGCGCGTCCTCGTCACGGAAGCAGGGCGCGATCTGGAAGTAGCGGTCGAAGCCGGAGATCATCAGCAGCTGCTTGAACTGCTGCGGCGCCTGGGGGAGGGCGTAGAACTTGCCCGGGTGCAGGCGGGAGGGCACCACGAAGTCGCGGGCACCCTCGGGGGAGGTCGCCGACAGGATCGGCGTCGCCATCTCGTTGAAGCCGAGGGCGACCATCTTCTTGCGGATCGAGGCGATCACCGACGACCGCAGCATGATGTTCCTGTGCATGCGCTCGCGGCGCAGGTCGAGGAAGCGGTACTCCAGGCGCCGCTCCTCGTTGACCCCGTCCTCAGTGTTGATCGTGAACGGCAGCGGGGCGGCCGCGCCGAGCAGCTCGACCTCGCCGACCTCGACCTCGACCTCACCGGTGGGCAGCTCGGAGTTGATGTTCTCGGCGCCCCGGGAGACGACCTTGCCGTCGATCCGGATCGTGGACTCCTTGGAGACCTTGTCCAGGGCCTCGTAGGCGGCGGTGCCGGGGCGGGCGACCAGCTGCGTGATGCCGTAGTGATCGCGCAGATCGATGAAGAGGATGCCGCCCAGGTCGCGCCGATTGTGCAGCCAGCCACTCAGTCGGACGTCGGTGCCGACGTCAGAGGAGCGGAGCTCGCCGCAGGTGTGGGACCTGTACCGATGCATCGTCGTTCATCCAGCCTTCGCGGATCGGGGTATGTTTCACGTGAAACTGAGCCCCAGCCTACCGGGGACCCCGAGATCGCCTCCCCACCATTACGACTCGGCCAACAGTGGCACTCCTCGATCCCCTGTTCTTAAAGTGGGGCAATGCGCACTGGTGAGCCTCTGCCCGCCGTGGGGGAGGTTCTCACCGCCCTCGCGACCGGCCTGTGGCACTGGGACACCGCCACCGAACTGGTTTCGGTCGACGCGGAGGCCGCCCGCCTGCTCGGACTGCCCGCCGAGCCGGCCACCCTCACGGAGGCCCAGGCCCGGGCCCGGCTGCACCCCGTCGACTGGAACGAGATCATCAGCGTCGTCGGGCTCGCCGTCGCCGAGGACACCCTCGCCGAGGTCCGGATCAGGATCATGAACGAGCGGGGCGAGGTGATCCGTACCGTCCGCAGCCGCTCCCAGCCGTCGTACGACCGGCAGAAGAAGTCGTTCCGGCTGATCGGCACCCTCCAGGAGGTGACCGAGCCGACCCCCGGCACCCCCGCCGGACGCACCGCGGTCACCGGTGACTGGCGGCGCTCCCGCGAGGCCTTCCTGCTGGACGCGGGCCGTGCGCTCGCCGAGGCCCGCTCCACCGCCGAGGTCCTGCGGGTGGCCGCGGGCCTGTCCATGCCCGGCTTCAGCCCCGACGGCCTGGCCGTCTTCGGCGTCGAGGGCGACCGGCTGACGATCATCGGCCACCACGGGCAGCAGCCCGGTGACGAGAGCCCCTTCTCCCACATGTCCCTGGAGACCGACTATCCGGCCGCCGAGGTGGTCCGCACCGGCCGCGCCGTCTACCTCTCCAGCCCCGAGGCCTACCGCTCCCGCTACCCGGCCACCTGGCCGCTGGCCCAGCGCTTCGACCGGCAGTCCTGGGCGTTCCTGCCGCTGACGGTGGCCGGCCGGACCATGGGCGCGTGGATGGCGGGCTTCGCCTACCCGGTCGCCTTCACCCCCGACGAGCGCTCGGTGCTGACGACCGTGGCCCGGATGCTGGCCCAGGCGCTGTCCCGCGCGGGCGTGGCCGAGTCCGAGCGGGAACTCACCGACGGCCTCCAGCGGTCCATGCTCCCGAGCCTCGGCCCCGAGATACCGGGCATGACGGTCGCCGCCCGTTACGTCCCCACCGGCGGCGGCCTCCAGGTCGGCGGCGACTGGTACGACATGATCCCGCTGCCCGGAGGCACCTCGCGCGCGGGCGCCGGGGGCGGCCGCTTCGCCCTGGTCATCGGGGACGTCCAGGGCCATGACGTACGGGCGGCCGGCCTGATGGGGCAGCTTCGCATCGCGCTGCGCGCCTACGCCTCCGAGGGCCACCGCCCCGACGCGGTCCTCTCCCGCGCCTCCCGCTTCCTCAACGGCATGACGTACGGCGCCGGCGGGCACGGCGATCCCACCGACTCCCGGTTCGCGACCTGCCTGTATCTCGAGGTCGATCCGGCGAGCGGTGCCCTGGAGGTGGCCCGGGCCGGCCATCCCGAGCCGGCGATCCGCCTCACCGACGGCACGGTCCTGGCCCGCACCACGAGCGGCGGCCTCCCCCTGGGCATCGACCCGGACGCCGACTACCCCACGACCCGGATCGTCCTCCAGCCCGGCGAGACGCTGATGCTCTGCACGGACGGGCTGATCGAGACCGGCGGCCATGACTTCGAGACCGGCTGGAAGCGCGTCCGCGCGATCCTGGAGACCCACGACGGCGACCTGGAGGAGCTCGCCGACGCGCTGGTCCAGGCCGTCCACGGCCCCTCCTCCCACCACACCACCGGCCCCCTCGCCGACCGCCGCGAGGACGACATAGCGGTCCTCCTGCTGCACCGGCAGTCGGAGACCGGCGAGGACCAGGCCGCCCCGCGGCCCGCCGTCCGGCGCACGATGCTCTCGGTGGCCCAGGCGGAGCCGGAACGGATCGCGGTGGCCCGCCGGCAGCTGCGCGAGCTCCTGCACGACTGGCCCTCCGCCGACCAGGTCGACTCCGCGGTCCTGCTGCTGTCCGAGACGCTGACGAACGTCCTGGTCCACACCGACGCGGACGCACTGCTGCTCGCCGAGGTCCGCGGCGAGCCCGGCGACCGCCGGATGCGCGTCGAGGTCACCGACACCAGCGACGACCTGCCCCACAAACGCCGCCCGGGCGAACTGGCCTCCTCGGGCCGCGGCCTGATGCTGATCGAGCTCCTCGCCGACCTGTGGGGCGTCGACCCGCGGGGCGAGGGCAAGAGCATCTGGTTCGAGCTGTACGAGTCCTCGGGCGAGACCTCCGCATAGCACGGGACAGCAGGCAGGCGTCACCACTCGCCACACCGTCACCCTTTCAGGTGTGCACCCGGCGACTCGCGGCGACGGTCGCCGCACCCCCTGCACGATGTGTGCCCTGGCCGTGACCGACCGCACGCAAGGAAGCCGCATGGGCAAGTCCGCATCCCCGAAGGACCGTGGCAAGGGGTCCTCGTTCTCGCTGTCGTACGAAGGCGCCCAGCGCGAACCCGCCAACCACATCACGGTGGGGAAGGGCGGCTTCTCGTTCAAGGGCTCGGCCATAGCCCTGGTGGCCCTCGCCGCGCTGACCGCGGCCGGCGTGGCGGCCTACGGGGCGCTGTCCGGTCAGAACCAGGGCAACCCGAGCACGACACCGAGCGCGAGCACGGGTGCGACCTCGGGTGCGACCTCACATGGAGCCGGCGCCGCCGCGGCGACGGGGTCCGGCCCGTCGACGTCGGGGACGCCGGATGTCACTCAGGAGGCCGGCGCGCAGCCGGCGGCGGTACGCGAGCACCGCAAGGTCGTCCTGCGGTCCGGCTCCAACGTGGACCTGGACTTCACCAACGGCTCCCCCGACATCATCTTCTCCCTGCCGGCGAACGCCGACGACGGCTACACCCTCGCCGGCGAGAACGGCGACCTCGCCACCGTCGACGGCGCCGCGACCGCCGAGAGCTGCGCTGCGGCGACCGCCTTCGGGTTCACCATCGACCAGAAGAACATCCGCAGGGGACTCACGGCGTGCGTGCTCACCGACGAGAACCGGGTCGCCGCCATCACCGTCCTCGGCTGGCAGGCCGACGACGTGAACTACGCCGGCGGCCTGTCGTCCGTCACCATGGACGTCACCACCTGGGAGAAGCCCGACGGCTCGGCCTGACGCCCGGGCCGGCCTGACGCCCGGGCTCCCGCGTCCTACAGCCCGCCCTCGGTCATCCCGTGCACGGCCGGGATCGTGCCCAGCCGGCCCTTCTGGAAGTCGTCGAACGCCTGCTGGAGTTCCTCGCGGGTGTTCATGACGAACGGGCCGTAGTGCGCCATCGGTTCGCGGATCGGCTGTCCGCCCAGGAGCACGACCTCCATGTCCGGCGTGTGGGAGTCCTGCTTCTCGTCAGCGCGGACCGTCAGGGAGCCACCGGCACCGAAGACCGCCGTCTGGCCGAGGTGGATCGGACGGCGCTCGGCACCGACGCTGCCGCGCCCTGCCAGCACGTACGCCAGACCGTTGAAGTCCTCACGCCAGGGCAGCGTGATCTCCGCGCCCGGCGCCAGCGTGGCGTGGATCATCGTGATCGGGGTGTGGGTGATGCCGGGACCCTGGTGGCCGTCCAGCTCACCCGCGATGACGCGCAGGAGCGCCCCACCGTCGGGAGTCGACAGCAGCTGCACGCTGCCGCCCCGGATGTCCTGGTACCGCGGGGCCATCATCTTGTCCTTGGCCGGCAGGTTCACCCACAGCTGGAGGCCGTGGAAGAGGCCGCCGGACATCACGAGGGCCTCCGGCGGCGCCTCGATGTGCAGCAGACCCGAACCGGCGGTCATCCACTGGGTGTCGCCGTTGGTGATGGTGCCGCCGCCGCCCTGACTGTCCTGGTGATCGAAGATGCCGTCGATGATGTAGGTGACGGTCTCGAAGCCCCGGTGCGGGTGCCAGGGGGTGCCCTTCGGCTCCCCGGGCGCGTAGTCGACCTCCCCCATCTGGTCCATCATGATGAACGGATCCAGGTGCCGGTAATGGATTCCGGCGAACGCCCGGCGCACCGGGAAACCCTCGCCCTCGAAGCCACTCGGCGCGGTCGTCACACCGAGGACGGGACGGGCCACCGCGTCCGCCGTCGCGGCCACGCGCGGCAGGGTCAGCGGGTTGTCGACAGTCACTGCAGGCATGTCGGTACCTCCTTGTGGTTCGAGTTTAGTTGAGCGTTGAACTTTCTGCCACCTCTAACGGCAGAAGCCCGGAGGGCATTCCCTCCGGGCCGTCTGCGTTCGGGCCGTACCGCGTCAGTTGCTGAAGTACAGGTACTTCCATGCCCCGTACGTCGTCGAGTTCACCGTGTCGCCGGACGAGCCGTTGACGTACACCGGCCGGATCCGCGCCTTGAGGCCGGACTCACCGGGCGCGCCGAGGCTGACCGCCGACTTCCCGTTCGTACCGAGCGAGAAGTACTGCGAGTCCGAGGAGCGCCACGCGCCCGCGTAGTAGACCTCGAGGTCGAGGCGCTGCTGACGGCCCGGGTAGTAGGTCATCGTGGTGGTGATCACCGGGGACGTGTTCTTGTGGAACCAGTAGTACGAGGTCGAGCCGATCTTCGCCCGCTTGTAGTGCTTGGAGACGGCGGAGGAGACCTTGACCCGGGCGTACGCCGTGGACTTCACCGTCCTGGGCTTGTACCGGGAGTCGCCCGTGAAGACCGCGGTGACCGTGGTGTCCCGGGTCATGTCCACCACCGCGGTGACGTTGCCGTCGGCGTTGACGTTGGCGGTCTTGATCAGCTTCTTTCCCCGGTCGCCGCCGAAGGGGTCCGCGTAGATCGAGACCGAGCGGTTCTTGTAGGTCTTGCCGAGGTGCGCGGTGAACTTCACGTCGGTGCCGTAGTTGTACAGCTTGCCGTTGTTGTTGAGGCTCAGGGACGTGGCCGCGCGGGAGACGTCGACCTTGTCGGAGGTGCTGACGGCCGCGTGCCCGGCGTCCCCCGCGTACTTCACCGTGTACGTGACCTTGCCGCCGGCCGGCGGGGTGTTGGTGAAGGAGTAGGTGCCGTCGGCCTTCACCGTGACGTCGGGCAGCGCCTTGCCGTTCGGGCTCTCCAGGTCGGTGCGGGTGACCGAGAGCCGGACCCCGGCGGGCAGCGGCACCGTCGCCGAGAGCTTGCCCTTGACGGTGAGCGACTTGGCGCGGGTGGCCGTGGCGGGAGCGTTGACGGTGAGGCTGGGGACGTTGAGGGTGGGGCCGGTGAGCGCCTTGACCGTGTAGCCTCCGCTGCCCGCGACGAGGGCGAAGACCCGGGAGGAGTCGCCGGCCCAGGCCACGTCGGCGGCCGGCTGGCTGCCGGTGCCGTAGGTGCGGAGGGGTCGTGTGGCGTTCGGCCGGTAGATCGCGATCTTGGTGCCGGCGACCTGGGCGATCAGGCCGCCGGGTCCGACGTCGGCCCCCTGCCCGGCCGGGTAGGCGCCGGCCTTGCTGAAGCTGCCGTTCGCGTAGGCGTCCCGGTCGGTGCCGTTGACGAGCACCTGGTCGGCGCCGGCGACGAGGTCGATGTCCGAGATGCCGCTGTTCAGCGTGTAGTCGCCGAAGTACCAGGCGGTGAGCCCGGGGGTCCCGCCCGACACGTCCAGGACGGCCATCGAGTCCGTGGAGATGCCGGTCTCGCCGACGGCCAGCACGCCCGGCCGCAGCGGGTCGGTGTCCAGCAGGGCCGGACCCCACACACCGACCGAGGTCCCCTCGGTGGGGAACTGGGCCAGCCGCACCGGGTCGGTCCCGCTCGCCGGGTCCACAGCCGGGTCGACCGAGCCCAGGTCGCCGTCCCACTGGTCGCCGTAGGTGAACCAGACCTTGCCGGCGGAGAAGGCGACGTGGCGCGGGCCGGTGTCGGTGGCGACGGGGTAGCGGGCCTTGACCTTGAGGTCGGTCGCGTTCAGGGCGACGATCTCGTGGCTGTCGGCGAGGGCGGCGTAGAGGGTGGTGCCGTCGTCGGACACGGCCAGGTCGGTGGCGTCGCCGAGACCGGTGGCCCGGGCGACGAGGGTGCCGTTGTAGTCGGTGGCCAGGATCCGGCCGTCTGCCTGGTCGCTGACGAAGACCCGTCGCAGGGCGTCGTCCACGACGAGGCCGCCGGGGCTGCTGACCACGGCGGAAGCGGCCGAGGCGGTGCCGGCGGCGGCGACGCTCAGCGCCACCGAGCTGAAGAGGACCGCGAGCGCCGTCGCGGCCGAGGTGCTGCGCATGCGCACAGTGATGAACCCCCACAGAAGATCCCGGGGTCGCCGGGAGATGAGAGCGCCGCGCGGCGCCCGCACGCGGACCGCCGGAGAGCGGTGGCGTGCGGGGCGCGGCTGCCGGAGGGAACTCTATGGCATGGCTGTGACAAGCAAGGGGGGAATTTCCCGCCGCGGAGCGACGCACAGGGGGCCCGGTCCCCGGTAGCGACGCACAGGAGGCCCGACCCGGCCGGCGACGAACAGGGCCCGGCCCGCGCGGCTTACCCGTACATCCGCCGCATCGCGAACTCGACCATCTGCTCCACGGCCTTCGCGTCGAAGACGATCCGGTGCTCCCCCTCCATGTCGAGGACGAACCCATAACCCGTCGGCAGCAGGTCGAGGACCTCCGCGCCGGTGATCACGAAGTACTTGGACTCCTTGCCCGCGTACCGCCGCAGCTCCTTGAGCGTGGTGAACATGGGGATCACCGGCTGCTGGGTGTTGTGCAGGGCGAGGAACCCGGGGTTGTCACCGCGCGGGCAGTAGACCTTGGACGTGGCGAAGACCTGCTGGAAGTCCTCGGCCGCCATCTGCCCGGTGGTGAAGGCCCGCACCGCGTCCGCGAGGGAGGGCGGGGACGGCTCGGGGTACAGCGGCGGCTGCTGGCCGTACCCGCCCACACCGCCGGCCATGGGCTGCTGCGGCGGGACGCCGTACTGCTGCTGGGCACCAGCGTTCTGGTCGTAGCCGTACATGGGCGTAAGCGTACCGAGGGGGGTGGGGGCGGCGGGCAGCCACCGGCCCCGGAAACCGACAGTGACCTGACAGCGGCCGGCCCTGGGTTTCCGGTGGGGGCCGCTCGTAGCGTCGGTCCATGAGCAGACAACACGACGACGAGACACATGAGCACGACCGGGGGCTCTCCTACGACCTTCCCGTGCTCGCCCGCCGACGGATGATCCGGCTCATGGCGGGGACGGGGGCGGGCCTGCTGCCCCTGATGGGCTGCACCGGTTCCTCTTCTCCCACGGCCGTGACGTCACCGTCGGCCACGGGCACGGGCACGGCCTGCGCCGCCATCCCCGAGGAGACCGCCGGCCCCTACCCCGGCGACGGCTCGAACGGCGTGAACGTGCTGAAGGAGAGCGGGGTCGTCCGCACCGACATCACCAGCAGCTTCGGCGACTCCGCGGGCGGCACCGCCGAGGGCGTGCCCCTGACCCTGACGCTCACGGTCGTGGACGCCGCCTCCGGCTGCGGGACCCCGCGGAAGGGGGCCGCCGTCTACGTGTGGCACTGCGACCGGGAGGGCGGCTACTCCCTGTACACCGACGGCGTCACCGAGGAGAACTACCTGCGGGGCGTCCAGGAGACGGACGACAAGGGGCGGGCCACCTTCACCAGCGTCTTTCCGGGCTGCTACCCGGGGCGCTGGCCGCACGTCCACTTCGAGGTCTACGGCAGTCTCCAGGACGCTCTCGGCGCCACCGCGATCACCAGCACCTCGCAGCTCGCGTTCCCGAAGGACGTGTGCGACACGGTGTACGCCACCGAGGGCTACGACGCCAGCGTGGCCAATCTGCGCCGGCTCTCCCTGGACACGGACCTCGTGTTCCGCGACGGGCACGACCAGCAGCTCGCCTCGGTGAAGGGGAGCGTGCAGGAGGGGCTCACCGCCTCGCTGACCGTCGCGGTGTGACTCCTCACAGATGGCCGGATCGGGGTTGCGACTTATTACCGACGGGTAGCATCATCGTAGCTACTTGTTGGTATGTGAACGGGTGCGAGGAACCAGGTGCCTCGCCGATCTCTTGACGGAGCCATCGCCATGGGGCACTACAAGTCCAACCTCCGCGACATCGAGTTCAACCTCTTCGAAGTACTCGGACGCGACAAGCTGTACGGCACGGGTCCGTTCGCGGAGATGGACGTCGACACCGCGAAGAGCATCCTGGAGGAGCTGACCCGCCTCTCGGAGAACGAGCTCGCGGAGTCCTTCGCGGACGCCGACCGCAACCCGCCGGTCTTCGACCCGGAGACCAACACCGCGCCGGTCCCGGCGTCCTTCAAGAAGAGCTACAAGGCCTTCATGGACTCCGAGTACTGGCGTCTCGGCCTGCCCGAGGAGATCGGCGGCACCACCTCGCCCCGCTCCCTGATCTGGGCCTTCGCCGAGCTGATCCTGGGCGCCAACCCGGCCGTGTGGATGTACTCCTCGGGCCCCGCGTTCGCCGGCATCCTCTTCGAGGAGGGCAACGAGGTCCAGAAGAACATCGCCAAGGTCGCCGTGGAGAAGCAGTGGGGCTCCACGATGGTCCTCACCGAGCCCGACGCGGGCTCCGACGTCGGCGCCGGCCGCACCAAGGCGATCCAGCAGGAGGACGGCTCCTGGCACATCGAGGGCGTGAAGCGCTTCATCACCTCCGGTGAGCACGACATGGAGGAGAACATCCTCCACTACGTCCTCGCCCGCCCCGAGGGCGCGGGCCCCGGCACCAAGGGCCTGTCCCTCTTCCTGGTCCCGAAGTACCTCTTCGACTTCGAGACCGGCGAGCTGGGCGAGCGCAACGGCGTGTACGCCACCAACGTCGAGCACAAGATGGGCCTGAAGGCCTCCAACACCTGCGAGATGACCTTCGGCGACCGCCACCCCGCCAAGGGCTGGCTGATCGGCGACAAGCACGACGGCATCCGCCAGATGTTCATGATCATCGAGTTCGCCCGCATGATGGTCGGTACGAAGGCGATCTCCACGCTGTCGACGGGCTACCTGAACGCGCTGGAGTACGCCAAGGAGCGCGTCCAGGGCCCCGACCTCGCGAACTTCATGGACAAGACCGCGCCCAAGGTCACCATCACGCACCACCCGGACGTGCGCCGCTCGCTGATGACGCAGAAGGCGTACGCGGAGGGCATGCGCGCCCTGGTGCTGTACACGGCCTCCATCCAGGACGAGATCCAGGTCAAGGAGGCGGCGGGCGAGGACGTCAAGGCGCTGGAGGCGCTGAACGACCTGCTCCTGCCGATCGTGAAGGGCTACGGCTCGGAGAAGGGCTACGAGCAGCTCGCCCAGTCGCTCCAGACCTTCGGCGGCTCCGGCTTCCTCCAGGAGTACCCGATCGAGCAGTACATCCGGGACGCCAAGATCGACACCCTGTACGAGGGCACGACCGCCATCCAGGGCCAGGACTTCTTCTTCCGGAAGATCGTCCGCAACCAGGGCGCGGCCCTGAACTCGCTGGCCGAGGACATCAAGAAGTTCCTGGCGGTGGGCACCGGCGGCGAGGAGCTCGCGGGCGCCCGTGAGCACCTGGCCAAGGCGGCCGTCGAGCTGGAGGCCATCGTCGGCCTGATGCTGACCGACCTCGCGGCCACCGAGCAGGACGTCAAGAACATCTACAAGGTGGGCCTCAACACCACCCGCCTGCTGATGGCCTCCGGTGACGTGGTCGTCGGCTACCTGCTCCTCAAGGGTGCCGCGATCGCCGCCGAGAAGCTGGAGACGGCGTCCGCCAAGGACAAGCCCTTCTACACCGGCAAGATCGCGGCGGCGAAGTTCTTCGCGGCCAACGTCCTGCCCGGCGTGACCCTGGCCCGCAAGGTCGCCGAGGGCGTGGAGCTGGACCTGATGGACCTCGACGAGGCCGCGTTCTAGGACACACCCGTACAGCTGCACGCAGTCCCCACGAGGGCCCGTTCCCATCGCCCGGGAGCGGGTCCTCGTACGTCGTCAACGGGTCCTCGTACGTCGTTAAGGTGAACCCCATGAGCGCACCCCACCGCCTCGATCGCGGCCACACCGACGACCTCATGTCCTTCCTGGCGGCGAGCCCCACGCCCTACCACGCGGTGGCGAACGCCGCCGAGCGGCTGGAGAAGGCAGGCTTCCGCCAGGTCTCGGAGACGGACGCCTGGGAGGGGTCGAGCGGCGGCAAGTACGTGCTGCGCGGCGGCGCGATCATCGCCTGGTACGTCCCCGAGGGCGCGGCGCCCCACACGCCGTACCGCATCGTCGGCGCGCACACCGACTCCCCGAACCTGCGGGTCAAGCCGCTGCCGGACAGCGGGGCGCACGGCTGGCGCCAGGTCGCCGTGGAGATCTACGGCGGTCCCCTGATGAACTCCTGGCTCGACCGTGACCTGGGGCTGGCCGGCCGGCTGACCCTGCGGGACGGCTCGACGCGGCTGGTGAACGTGGA
The DNA here is from genome assembly GCF_042669125.1 of Streptomyces sp. NPDC057253. Taxonomy (NCBI): domain Bacteria; kingdom Bacillati; phylum Actinomycetota; class Actinomycetes; order Kitasatosporales; family Streptomycetaceae; genus Streptomyces; species Streptomyces sp. NPDC057253. The sequence continues at coordinate 13,353 of NZ_JBHUXV010000050.1, forward strand.
CCGGCCGCTGCTGCGGGTGCCGCAGCTCGCCATCCACCTGGACCGCGCGGTGTCCTCGGACGGCCTCAAGCTCGACAAGCAGCGGCACCTCCAGCCCATCTGGGGACTCGGCGACGACGTGCGCGACGGCGACCTGATCGCGTTCCTGGAGGAGGAGGTCGGGCTCGGCGCGGGCGAGGTGACCGGCTGGGACCTGATGACGCACTCCGTGGAGGCGCCCGCCTACCTGGGCCGGGACAAGGAGCTGGTGGCCGGGCCCCGGATGGACAACCTGCTGTCCGTGCACGCGGGAGTGGCCGCGCTCGCCGCGGTCTCCTCCGCCGCCGAACTGCCGTACATCCCGGTGCTCGCCGCCTTCGACCACGAGGAGAACGGCTCGCAGTCGGACACCGGCGCGGACGGGCCGCTGCTCGGCGGGGTCCTGGAGCGCTCGGTGTTCGCGCGCGGCGGGTCCTACGAGGACCGGGCGCGGGCCTTCGCGGGGACGGTCTGTCTGTCCTCCGACACCGGGCACGCGGTGCACCCCAACTACGCGGAGCGGCACGACCCGACGCACCACCCGCGGGTCAACGGCGGGCCGATCCTCAAGGTCAACGTCAACAACCGCTACGCCACGGACGGTTCGGGCCGGGCCGTGTGGGCCGCGGCCTGCGAGAAGGCCGGGGTGCCCTTCCAGTCCTTCGTCTCCAACAACTCCATGCCCTGCGGCACGACGATCGGCCCGATCACCGCGGCCCGGCACGGCATCAAGACCGTCGACATCGGTGTGGCGATCCTTTCGATGCACAGCGTCCGGGAGTTGTGCGGCGCGGACGACCCGCATCTGCTGGCCAACGCTCTGGTGGCGTTCCTCGAAGGGTAGTTCGCACCTCTCGAAAGGCTGCCCGGGCTCCTCGAAGGGTAGTTCGCGAGAAGTGGGGGTACCCGGGATTCCGGACCGGAACGACCGGACCGGACAGGGAGGCGACACTCATGGGCCTCGGCGGGTGCATCATCCTCATCGCCGTGGGAGCAATCCTCACGTTCGCCACCGACTGGCACATGCAGGGGGTCAACCTCGATCTGGTCGGTGTGATCCTGATGATCGTGGGGCTGATCGGCGTGACGACATTCAGCAGCATCGCCCGACGGCGGCGCGTGGTGGTACCGCCCACCACGCCGACCGTCGTCGAGGAGCCGCACGGTCGCCGTGACGGATACTCCGACGGATACGGCGTGTAAGGGACATCGACGGAACGACGGACGCACTGGGCGACGACAGACAACCGTGAGCAATCCGTAATCACGGTTGTCTTGTCCGGTTGTGTGGAAATAGTGAATGCTGAGGGCCTTGAGAGCCCGGGGGGTTGGCAGTAGCCGGGCGTGGCCCGACAGCACACCCGGGGGCTCCCCGTGCACCACCCTGCGACGACGGTCGCGGCTCCCACCGCGCATCCTCCGCGCCCCCGCCGGCACGCCGCGCGGCGCGCGCACGCCGCACCCGACGACCTCGACGGCCCGTTGCGCCTGGTGGTGCTGATACCGGCTCACAACGAACAGGACCGCATCGCCGACGCGATCCAGGGCCTGTGGCGGCAGACCCGGCGCCCCGACCTGATCGTGGTGGTCGCCGACAACTGCACCGACGCCACCGCCGAGATCGCCGTCGCGCACGGCGCCCAGGTCTTCGCGACCCAGGGCAACACCCACAAGAAGGCCGGCGCCCTCAACCAGGCCATCGCCTGGGTACTGCCCCATCTCGAGGACCGCGACCTGCTGTTGGTGCAGGACGCCGACACCGTCCTCAACCCCTGGTTCAGCGAGACGGCCATCGGCACCTTCAACCGCAAGGTCGGCGCCGTCGGCGGGGTCTTCTACGGCGAGGACGGCGGCGGGCTCCTCGGCCTGCTCCAGCGCATGGAGTTCCACCGCTACGCCTGGGAGCTGGAGCGCTCCGGCGGCAAGGCCCAGGTGCTCACGGGCACCGGCACCATGTTCCGCGCCCGCGTCCTGCGCGAGGTGCGCGCCGCCCGCCGCGACGGAGTGCTGGGCGGCGGGAACGCCTACTACAGCCTCGCCTCGCTCACCGAGGACGACGAGATGACCAAGGCGGTCAAGACCCTCGGCTACCGGGCCATGTCGCCGGCCGGCTGCGAGGTCACCACCGAGGTCATGCCCACCCTGGGCAAGCTCTGGCACCAGCGGCTGCGGTGGCAGCGCGGAGCGCTGGAGAACCTGCGCGACTACGGCTGGACACGTGTCACCGCCCGCTACTTCACCCAGCAGTTCCTCATGGGGTTCGGTGCGCTGTCCTTCCTCGTCTACCTCACCTACATGGCCACCTACACCACGTTGTACGGCTGGCCCGGCTTCTCGCCCTTCTGGACCGCGATCGGACTGATCTTCCTGGTCGAGAAGACGGTCTCGGTACGGCGGGCGGGGCCGCGGGCCGTACTGGTGGCGGCGCTGATGATCCCCGAGATGCTCTACGACCTTTTCCAGCACGCCGTCTACTTCACCTCGCTGTGGGGGCTGTTGCGCCGCAGCGAGGAGAAGTGGGTCGCAACATAACCCTCTAGGAGAGACACCATGTACGGACGAGTGATCGGCGCCGGGACGACCGGCGCCGGGGGTGCCACGCTGGCCGCCACCGGGATGTGGCTGAACAGCATGGCGATGCTGGTGGCCGCCACGACGTTGGTGGCGGCCGGGGTCGCGCTGTTCAAGCTGGTGCCGCGTCGGCGGTAGTCGCGCGTCGAGGGTGCGGGGGAGCTCTGTCCCCGGCACCCTCGCCGTCGTTCAGCGCCCGGGACCAGGCCAGAGGGACCGGCCGGCCTGCCGTCACCCGAGCGCGTGCCCCGTCGTCACGTCCACGTGGGCCGGGATCTCGTCGTGGCGGTCGCCGACCGTGGAGGTGCCGGTCGGTTCGAGCAGGAGGATGTCGGTCGGGACGGGGGCGTAGGGCTTGTGCTCGACGCCTCGGGGGACGGTGAAGACGGACAGCCTCGGCAGGACGACCGTGCGCTCCCCGGCCGGCTCGCGCAGCGAGATGTGCAGTTCGCCGTCGAGGACCAGGAAGAACTCGTCGGTGTCGTCATGGACGTGCCAGAGGTGCTCGCCCTCGACATGGGTGACCCGGACGTCGTAGTCGTTGACGGCGGTGACGATACGGGGGCTCCACTGCTCGGTGAAGGAGGCCAGGGCGGTGGGCAGGGAGACGGGTTCGGTTGCCATGGGGTCATCGTGCGGGGTGGCCAGGGGGCCGTGCGAGTGCTAGGAATCGCATATGCCGCAAGGATCCTCTCACCGTGTCGCCCTCGTCGTGGACGAGAACTCGAACCCGTTCGAGATGAGCTGCGCCATCGAGATCTTCGGGCTGCGGCGGCCCGAACTGGATCGTGAGCTCTACGACTTCACGCTGTGCGCCGCCGAGCCGAGCACCCGAATGCGGGACGGCTTCTTCACGCTCACCGGTGTCGCCGGTCTGGAGGCGGCGGAGTCGGCGGACACCCTGATCGTGCCGAACCGGCCGGACACCGACACCCCGCGCTCGCCCCGCGTACTGGACGCCGTACGCCGGGCACACGCGCGCGGCGCCCGGCTCGTCGGCTTCTGCTCGGGCGCGTTCACGCTGGCGGAGGCCGGGCTGCTGGACGGGCGGCGGGCCGCCTGCCACTGGATGTGGACCGAGTCGTTCCGGGCCCGCTTCCCGCGCGTCCGGCTGGAGCCCGACGTCCTCTTCGTCGACGACGGCGACATCCTCACGGCGTCCGGCAGCGCCTCGGCGCTCGACCTGGGGCTGCACCTGGTCCGCCGGGACCACGGCGCCGAGATCGCCAACCACGTCTCCCGCAGGCTGGTGTTCGCCGCCCACCGCGACGGCGGGCAACGGCAGTTCGTGGAGCGGCCCCTGCCCGACGTACGGGACGAGTCGCTCGGCCCGCTGCTCGCGTGGGCGCAGGAACGGCTGGGGGAGACGCTGACCGTGGCCGACCTGGCGGACCGTGCGGCCGTCTCCCCCGCGACCCTGCACCGCCGCTTCCAGTCGCAGCTCGGCACGACACCGCTCGCCTGGCTGACGGCGGAACGGGTGGCGCTCGCCTGCCGGCTCATCGAGCGCGGGGAGGAGCGGCTCGACGTGGTGGCCGCCAGGAGCGGCCTCGGTACGGCGGCCAACCTCCGCGCGCGCGTGCGGCGCGAGACGGGGCTCAGCCCGTCGGCCTACCGGCGGCGTTTCGGACCGGGCGCCGGGGAAGCGGTAAGGGCATGAGATTTCTCGTACGCGACCGGCTCCTCGGCTTCGGTGAGGACTACTGGATCGAGGACGACCACGGAAACAAGGTGTTCCTGGTCGACGGCAAGGCCATGCGGCTGCGGGACACCTTCGAGCTGAAGGACACCCGCGGACGCGTCCTGATCGACATCCGCCAGAAGATGTTCGCCCTGCGCGACACCATGCTGATCGAGCGGGACGGCGAACCGCTGGCCACGATCCGGCGCAAGCGGCTGTCGCTGCTGCGCAACCACTACCGGGTGGCCCTCGCCGACGGCAGCACCGAACTCGACGTCAGCGGAAAGATCCTCGACCGGGAGTTCGCCGTCGAGTACGACGGCGAACTGCTCGCGGTCGTCTCGCGGCGGTGGCTGCACGTGCGGGAGACCTACGGCGTCGACATCGTCCGCGACGACGCGGACCCGGCGCTGCTCATCGCGGTGGCGGTGTGCGTGATCCACCTCGCGGAGAAGGAGCGCGAGGACGACTGACCCTCGCGGTTCCCGGGGTGTCCCGGCACCCCCGGGATCAGAGCACCCGGTCCTTCAGGGCCGGGAACTGCTCCCTGGTCGCGGCCACCTTCCCTGGGTCGAACTCCACCGTGAGGACCTCCTCGCCGGCGCCCGCCTCGGCCAGCACCTCGCCCCACGGATCCACCACGATCGAGTGACCCGCCTGCGGAACCCCCGCGTGCGTCCCGGCCGTTCCACAGGCGAGCACGAACGCCTGGTTCTCGACCGCCCGCGCCTGGGCCAGCAGCGTCCAGTGCGCCCGGCGGCGCTCCGGCCAGCCCGCCGGGATCACCAGGGTCTCGGCGCCCGCGTCGACGAGACCGCGGAAGAGTTCGGGGAAGCGGAGGTCGTAGCAGGTGGCGACGCCCACCGTCGTCCGGGGCAGCCGGACCGTCACCAGGTCCTCGCCCCGGCCCATCAGCACGGCCTCGCCCTTGTCGAAGCCGAAGCGGTGGATCTTGCGGTAGCCGGCGGCCAGTTCACCGGAGGGTGAGAAGACGAGGGAGGTGTTGTAGAGGGTGCCGTCGGGATCCCGCTCGGGGATCGAGCCCGCGTGCAGCCAGGCGCCCGTTTCGCTCGCCGCCTTCGCCATGGCCTCGTACGTCGGCCCCCGCAGCGGTTCGGCCTCGCGCCCGAACTCCTCGAAGGCGAACGCCCCGGTGGTCCACAGCTCCGGCAGCACGACGAGATCGGCACCGGCCTGATCCCGTACCAGCGAGGCCACCCGCCCCCGACGCGATTCGACCGATTCGTCCTCATCCACGGCGATCTGGATCAGAGAGGCGCGCACACTACCACCGTCCTGGCATTCGAGCCGTCCATTACGGGCCTACGATCGTCACACGAAAGCACTGCCGGGGTGCCTCACAGCAGCGTAACTTAGCGTTCCAAGACACCCGCCGACAGCCACCGCCGCCTCCCACTGGCAACGACGCCATCACCAGCCCGTGCTCCGACCGCCGAGGGGTCCCGTTCCGTGAGTCTGCATCCCACCCTCCAGCCCTACGCCGACGCCTGGACCCACTCCATCGAAGCAATATCCGAGCTGGTGACGCCGCTTGTGGAGGGAGAGTGGAATCGCCGCACCCCCTGCCCCGGCTGGTCCGTGCGGGACGTGGTCTCCCATGTCATCGGCCTGGACTGCGAGATGCTCGGCGACCCGCGCCCGATCCACACCCTCCCGCGCGACCTGTACCACGTCACCAACGACATCCAGCGGTACATGGAGATGCAGGTCGACGTGCGGCGCCATCACACCGCGCCGGAGATGACCTCCGAGCTGGAGTACGTCATCATCCGCCGCAACCGCCAGCTGCGGAACGAGTCCCGCGACCCGGGCACGAAGGTGCGCGGTCCGCTCGGAACCGAACTGACGCTCGTGGACGCCATGCGCCAGCACGCCTTCGACGTCTGGGTGCACGAACAGGACCTGCGCACCGCGCTCGGCCGCCCCGGCAACCTCGACTCCCCCGGCGCGCACATCGCCCGTGACGTCCTGCTCGCCGCGCTCCCCGACATAGTGGCCGACAAGGCCGACGCCCCCCGCAGTTCGGCGATCGTCTTCGACGTCCACGGCCCCATCGAGTTCCTGCGGACCATACGCGTCGACATCCAGGGCCGCGGCACCCTGGAGACGGCCCCCGCCCTGGGTCCGGCCGCCACCCTCACCCTCGACTGGGAAACCTACGTCCGCCTGGCCTGCGGCCGCGTCCCCCTGGAATCCGTCACGGACCGCGTCAAGGCAGAGGGCGACCCGGAACTGACGGCAGCAATCCTGAGGAACTTCACGGTCACGACTTAGGGGGCGGGCCGACGGGGGCTGCTGTAGCGGGTGGGCCGACGGGGTTGCCGTAGCGGGTGGACCGACCCGGCCGGGGTCGCCCTAGTGGACGGGCCAACCTGAGCCACCGGGGCGCCCTGGGCTTCTCGCCTACCTCACCCTCGTGTCCCGACCCGCTGACCCCCACTCACCCCGTCGCCCCCCCTCACGCAGGCACATGCACCGTCTCCACCCGGCTCGCCACCAGCCGCTCCCGCTCCCGCCGCGCCGCCCGCCCACGCAGCCGCAGGATCTGGCTCACGCCGAGGGCCTGGAGGACGAAGACGGAGGAGAAGGCGATGGTGTAGTTGTCGCCGGTCGCGTCGAGCAGGACGCCCACGGCGAACAGGGTCGTCATCGACGCGACGAACCCGCCCATGTTCGTGATGCCCGACGCGGTGCCCTGCCGCTCCGGCGGGTTCGCCGGGCGCGCGAAGTCGAAGCCGAGCATCGAGGCCGGTCCGCAGGAGCCGAGCACCACGCACAGCACGATCAGCAGCCACATCGGCGCACGCTCACCGGGGTAGACCAGCGTGGCCGCCCACAGCAGCGCCGTCGCCCCGACCGTCCCGAGCGCGAGCGGCAGCCGCGCCTCGTGGTGCCGGGCGACGATCTGGCCGTAGACGAGACCGACGACCATGTTGGACAGCACGACGAGCGTGAGCAGTTCGCCCGCCACCGCCCGGGACAGCCCCTGTGCCTCGACGAGGAAGGGCAGGCCCCACAGCAGCAGGAACACCATCGCCGGGAACTGGGTCGTGAAGTGCACCCACAGACCGAGCCGGGTGCCGGGCTCTCGCCAGGACGCGGCGATCTGACGCCGTACATAGGCCGCCCCCCGGTGCGGGAACGGCTCCGGCTCGTGGCCCTCGGGGTGGTCCTTGAGGAAGAGGAGCAGCAGGACGAGTACGACGACCCCGGCGAGCGCGCTGCCCGCGAAGGCCGCCGTCCAGCCGACGCCGTGCAGCAGCCGGGCCAGGAGCAGCGTGGAGACCAGGTTGCCCGCCATGCCGGCGAGCCCGGCGAGCTGTGCGACCAGGGGCCCTCGCCGGGCCGGGAACCAGCGGGTGCCCAGGCGCAGCACGCTGATGAAGGTCATCGCGTCGCCGCAGCCCAGCAGGGCGCGCGAGGCGAGGGCGGTGCCGTACGACGGGGAGAACGCGAAGCCGAGCTGTCCCGCGGTGAAGAGCACCACGCCCAGGGTCAGCACCTTCTTGGTACCGAGCCGGTCCACGAGCAGACCGACCGGGATCTGCATGCCCGCGTAGACGAGGAGCTGGAGGATCGAGAAGGTCGACAGGGCCGAGGCGTTCACATGGAAGCGGTCGGCCGCGTCGAGGCCGGCGACTCCGAGGGACGTACGGAAGATGACGGCGACGAAGTACACGGAGACGCCGATGCCCCACACGGCCATGGCGCGCCGGCCGCCCGGCGGGTCTCCGGGAAGGACAGTGGCGCGGCTCATCGCACCTCTCCCCGCGCGAGATGGGAGAACCACTCGACATGCCCGTGGATCAGGCCCACGACCGCCTCCGCGTCGCCGGAGCGCAGCGCCTCAAGGATCTGCTCGTGCTCGGCGAGGGTCTTGGTGATGCGGTCCGGGTGGGCGTGCATCACGGCGACGCCCATCCTGAGCTGCCGGTCGCGGAGTTGGTCGTAGAGCCGGTTGAGGATCTCGTTGCCGCCGCTGCGGACGATCTCGGCGTGGAAACAGCGGTCGGTGACGGCGGCGCCGGCCAGGTCCCCGGCGGCGGCCTGCGCCTTCTGCTGGGCGAGCAGCTCCTCCAGGCGGGCGATGAGCTGCGGGGACGCCGGCACGGCCTTGCGCACGGCGTGACTCTCGACGAGCTGGCGCGTCTCGACGACGTCCGCGATCTCCTGGGCGGAGACGGGCAGGACCAGCGCTCCCTTTTTCGGGTAAAGCTTGATCAGCCCCTCGACCTCCAGCCGCAGCAGCGCCTCCCGCACGGGAGTGCGGGACACCCCCACGGCCTCGGCGAGCTCACCCTCGGTCAGCAGACTCCCGCCCTCGTAACGGCGGTCCAGTACCCCCTGCTTGACGTGGGCGTAGACACGGTCGGCGGCGGGGGGCTGTTTCACGGCCAGGGTCATGCCCACAGCTTAGATACAACACGTACGCATGTCGGGTCCCGTCCAGCATGCGGACCCCCGCCCGCCACCCTCATCGCGGAAAGCGACACCCGCCCCAGCGACTGCACAACCTTCCGTGCTATCTACGTGTCAGACACATGCGGCCCCCACCTCTTTCCCCACTCAACTCGGCCGCACTTCAGGGGCATTCGACGTATTCGGGGTATTTCAGTTGATTACCGCCACCAAGGGCCTCCGCGTCCGCAGAGCCGCAGCCGTCGCGATCACGACCGGCGCAGTGCTCGCCACCGGAGCTCTCACCGCGGCACCCGCGCAGGCGCTCACGACGCCGACCATCACCGCCAAGGGCGGTTTCCTGATGAACAGCGCGACCGGGGCGACCCTCTTCAGCAAGTCGCCCAACACCAAGCGGCTCACCGCTTCCACCACGAAGATCATGACCGCGAAGGTCGTGCTCTCGCAGTCGAACCTGAACCTGGACGCCAAGGTCACCATCAAGAAGGCGTACAGCGACTACATCGTCTCCCGGGGCGCCTCGTCCGCCCATCTGATCGTCGGCGACAAGGTCACCGTCCGTCAGCTGCTCTACGGGATGATGCTGCCGTCCGGCTGCGACGCCGCGATGGCCCTGGCCGACAAGTTCGGTACCGGCTCGACGGTCTCCGCGCGCACGAAGTCGTTCATCGCGAAGATGAACACGACCGCGAAGAACCTCGGCATGACGAACACGAAGTTCGACTCGTTCGACGGAAACAGCAACGGCGCCAACGCGTCGACGCCGAAGGACCTCACGCTGCTCGCCCGCAACGTGATGAAGAACTCGACCTTCAAGACGGTCGTCAAGACCAAGAAGTACACGGCGAAGACCATCACGAAGACCGGCAGCACCCGCACCATGGGCGCCTGGACAAACACCAACACCCTGCTCGGCTGGAACGGCACGCTCGGCATCAAGACCGGCTCGGGCACCCAGTCCAAGTACTGCCTCGTCTTCGCCGCGACGAAGAACGGCGAGTCCGTCATGGGCGCCGTCATGACCGCCCCCGATGCGGCCAGCCGCACGGCCGACGTGAAGAAGCTCATCAACTACGGTTACGCGAAGATCAGCTGACACCCGCACCTTCCGAGGGGCCTGCCACCGCACCAAGGGCAGGCCCCTTCGCCATGCAAGCAGAACCTGGTGATTTACCTCGAATCGGCGAATAGCGTTACGTCAGTTGGCATATCCGATCTTCTTCGCCCTAGGTTCCGCAGCGGAGGTGGTTCGCATGAACGAAGCCGGCAAGCGGGCAAGGGGCATGAGGCGATCGATGTCGGTGACTTCGTGTACGCGGCTACGGGAGACCGCGTCCGGAGGCTGACCATGCCGGACGGGAAGCATTGGTTTCCGGCGGTGGATGTGTGCACACTCGAATCCGCAGAAGGCTCTCTCCGACCATGTCCCGGCAGAGCACCGAGACATTCTTGAGACCCTAACTGGAGGTTACGGTCTCAGCGTTCCCGCAGGTAGAGAGTGGCGACGAGACCTGAACGTCATCTCTCTCCAGGGTCTGATCCTGCTCGTCAACGCCTGCACCAAGCCCTCGTGTGCCCCCTTCAAAGAGTGGGCCGCCGAAGTGATCGAGACCATCCAGCGAGAAGGCTCCTACACCCTCGAAGAGGCCGAGGTGCAGCCTTCCGAGCCGGGAGCCCCCATCGCCTACGCCATGCCGGAACAGGTCGCCGAGGCCATCGTCCGGCTTGAGGAACGCAACCTCCAGGCTGACGAACAACTCGCTGTCGCCCAGCACAAGTCGATCGCACTGCAAGAGGCGATCCTGGAATCACAGCGAGAGATGCTCGAGACGCAGCGTGCCGGGCTCGCCGCCCAACAGGCCATCGCCCTCGCCATGGAGCGCATCGCGGACCGGCTCGACGCCCTCGCTCTCGAACGGCCCTCGCACACCGCCGACTTGTCCGCCCAGCCGACGACGGAATCCGTCCTGGCCGACTGGCGGCGGCGGTTGTCCGTGACGGAGGACGTCTGGACCGTGGCCGTCGTCATCGCGCCGGTGCTCGTCGAGGAGGGTGAGCTGCGGCAGCCGCTCGAATCGATCGCGGCCCGGACGGGACTGTCCGTGCATCGCGTCAACGAATGCCTACGACTCCTGCGCAAGCACGCCTGCATTCGCTCTCAGGGAGCCACGGAGGCCGGCGCTCCGGTGTACGTGCTCAACCGGTCCTGACCCACCCCGTGAAGGGATGAAGGGGCGGCCGCAACCAGAACTTGCGGCCGTCCCTTCAGTGTTGAGCAACTGCTCCGCTGCCCGCGGGTCACGCCCAGGTGATGAGTTTCTTCGGTTGTTCCAGGATCGCCGCCACGTCGGCCAGGACCTTGGAGCCCAGTTCGCCGTCCACCAGGCGGTGGTCGAAGCTGAGGGCCAGGGTGGTGACCTGGCGGGGCTTGACCTTGCCCTTGTGGACCCAGGGCTGGAGTTTGATCGCGCCGACGGCCAGGATCGCGGACTCGCCGGGCGGCAGGATCGGGGTGCCGGTGTCGACGCCGAAGACGCCGACGTTGGTGATGGTGAGCGTGCCGCCCTGCATCGCGGCCGGGGAGGTCCTGCCCTCCTTGGCCGTGGACACCAGCTCACCCAGCGACTCCGCCAGCTGCGGCAGCGTCTTGGTGTGGGCGTCCTTGATGTTCGGGACGATCAGGCCGCGCGGGGTGGCGGCGGCGATGCCCAGGTTGACGTAGTGCTTGACCACGATCTCCTGGTTCGCCTCGTCCCAGGAGGCGTTGATGTCCGGGTTCCGCTTGATCGCGACCAGCAGAGCCTTGGCGATGAGCAGGAGCGGGTTGACGCGCAGGCCCGCGAAGTCCTTGTCCTGCTTGAGTTCCTCGACCAGCTTGAGCGTGCGGGTGACGTCCACCGTCACGAACTCGGTGACATGCGGGGCGGTGAAGGCCGAGCCGACCATCGCCTGGGCCGTCGCCTTGCGGACACCCTTGACCGGGATACGGGTCTCACGGGCCGCGTCATAGGAGGCGGCCGGCGCCGCCGGAATCACCGGGGCCGGGGCCTGGGCCTGTGTCACCGGGGCGGGCGCGGGCGCCTCGACCGAGGTGACCGCCGCGTGCACGTCCTCACGCGTGATGATGCCGTCCGGGCCGGACGGGATCACCGTGGTGAGGTCGACACCCAGGTCCTTGGCGAGCTTGCGCACCGGCGGCTTGGCCAGCGGACGCGACGTCGCCGCGGCGGCCGGCGCGGTGGGGGCCGGAGCATGGCCGTTCAGCTCGGTCTGGACCGCCACGACCGCCGGGGCCTGTTGGAAGGGGACCTCGGGGCCCTTGCGGGGGCGGCGCTTGGTGGAGGAGGCAGCCACGCCGTACCCGACGAGGACCGGCTGACGACCCTCGGGCTTCTTCTCCGGCTCCGCCTCGGGCTCGGCCGCCGCGGTCACGGTCTCCTCCTCGGAGGCCGCCCCGCCGCTCACGTCGACCGCGATGATCGCCGTGCCCACATCCACCGTGGTGCCCGCGGGAAAGCGCAGTTCGCGTACCACCCCGTCGTAGGGGATGGGCAGTTCGACGGCCGCCTTGGCCGTCTCCACCTCGCACACCACCTGACCGTCGCTGACCGTGTCACCGGGCTTGACGTACCAGGTCAGGATCTCGGCCTCGGTCAGGCCCTCGCCCACGTCGGGCATCTTGAACTCACGCACGGACGCATCCGTCATCGTCGTCACGACCCTCTCCTCAGTACGCCAGGACACGGTCGACGGCGTCCAGCACCCGGTCCAGACCCGGCAGGTACTCCTCCTCCAGACGCGCCGGCGGATACGGGGCGTGATACCCGCCCACCCGCAGCACCGGCGCCTCCAGATGGTAGAAACACCGCTCGGTGATCCGGGCGGCGATCTCCGCGCCCGAACCGAAGAACACCGGCGCCTCGTGCACCACCACCAGCCGGCGGGTCTTCTCCACCGACGCCTGGATCGAGTCGAAGTCCAGCGGCGAGACCGAGCGCAGGTCCACGACCTCCAGCGACCGGCCCTCCTCGGCGGCCGCCTCGGCCACCTCCCGGCACAGCTTCACCATCGGACCGTAGGCCACCAAGGTCAGATCGGTGCCCTCCCGCACGACCCGCGCCTTGTGCAGCGGGCCCGGAATGGCCTCGGTGTTGACCTCGCCCTTGTCCCAGTACCGCCGCTTGGGCTCGAAGAAGATCACCGGGTCGTCGCTCTGGATGGCCTGCTGCATCATCCAGTACGCGTCCGACGCATCCGAGGGCGAGACCACCTTCAGCCCCGCCACGTGCGCGAACAGCGCCTCCGGCGACTCCGAGTGGTGCTCGACCGCGCCGATGCCGCCGCCGTAGGGGATCCGCACCACCACCGGCATCTTGACCTTGCCCAGCGAGCGGGCGTGCATCTTCGCCAGCTGGGTGACGATCTGGTCGTAGGCCGGGAACACGAACCCGTCGAACTGGATCTCCACCACCGGCCGGTAGCCGCGCAGCGCCAGACCGATCGCGGTGCCCACGATGCCCGACTCGGCCAGCGGGGTGTCGATCACCCGGTCCTCGCCGAAGTCCTTCTGCAGGCCGTCGGTGACCCGGAAGACGCCGCCGAGCTTTCCGACGTCCTCGCCCATGACCAGGACCTTCGGGTCGGTGTCCAGGGCACGCCGCAGCGACTCGTTGATCGCCTTGGCCACAGCCATCTTCTCCGCTGCCATGATCAGGCCCCTTCCCCATCCGCGAACGACGCCTGGTACGCGGCGAACGCGGCCCGCTCCTCGTCCACCAGCGCATGCCCGTCCGCATACGCATGCTCGAAGATCGCGAAACGGTCCGGATCCGGCATCGCCCGCACCACCTCACGCACCCGCCTGCCCAACGCCTCCGACTCCGCCTCCAGTTCCGCGAAGAATCCCTCGTCCGCGTGGTTTGAGGACTCCAGGTACCGGCGCAGCCGCAGGATCGGGTCCTTCGCCTCCCACGCCTCGCGCTCCTCGTCGGCCCGGTACTTGCTCGGGTCGTCGGAGGTGGTGTGGGCGCCCATGCGGTAGGTGTACGCCTCCACCAGCGTCGGGCCCTCGCCCGCACGGGCCCGCTCCAGCGCCCACTTGGTGACCGCCAGGGACGCGAGCACGTCGTTGCCGTCGACCCGCACGCCCGGGAAGCCGAAGCCCTGCGCGCGCTGGTAGAGCGGCACCCGGGTCTGCCTCTCGGTCGGCTCGGAGATGGCCCACTGGTTGTTCTGGCAGAAGAACACGACCGGGGCGTTGTAGACGGCGGAGAAGGTGAACGATTCCGCCACGTCGCCCTGGCTGGAGGCGCCGTCGCCGAAGTAGGCGATGACCGCCGAGTCCGCGCCGTCCTTGGCGACGCCCATCGCGTAGCCGGTGGCGTGCAGCGTCTGGGAGCCGATGACGATCGTGTAGAGGTGGAAGTTGTTGCTGTTCGGGTCCCAGCCGCCGTTGTTCACCCCGCGGAACATGCCGAGCAGGTTGGTCGGGTCGACCCCGCGGCACCAGGCCACGCCGTGCTCACGGTAGGTCGGGAAGACGTAGTCGTCGTCGCGCAGGGCCCGGCCGGAGCCGATCTGGGCGGCCTCCTGGCCGAGCAGCGAGGCCCACAGGCCCAGCTCGCCCTGACGCTGGAGGGCGGTGGCCTCGGCGTCGAAGCGACGGGTGAGCACCATGTCGCGGTAGAGGCCGCGAAGCTCTTCGGGGGTGATGTCGGCGACGTACTTGTCGTACTCGGCGTTCTTGACGCGCTTGCCCTCGGGCGTCAGCAGCTGAACCAGTTCGGGCTTGGTGCTCGGGGACTTCCTCGTCCCGGCGCTGCGTCGCGGCTTGCGCGCGGCAGTGCTCTCCACGGTCACGTGTGCTCCTCCGTCGGTCCGGCCCCCGGGGTTGCCGGGTGTACCAGTGCGGCTCACCTGTTCCCGACTCCCGTGCCACGGGGTGGGTGCCACTCGGCCGGAACAGGCGTGACAGGTGCCCCGGCGAGCGCCCTGCAAGAATCACGTTACCCAGTGCTCCACATTTCTGTGAAACCCCCTTTGACCTGCGATTTTGCTTGGATTTCCAAGTAAATCGGGAAAGACTCGAAGGGGTGCTGGTCACAGCCTTGCAGGAGGCCGGAGCAACGGCACGTTATCCCGTCTACCCAGGTCACCGGAAGAGTTTCCGTGTCCGACTTGCCGAGGGCACGAAGGGTCGTAAAGCAGGGCATTTCTCCTGGACGACGAGTCTCCGGCCCGGAGGGTCACTTCCTGTGCCCACCCTGAACGAATATGACTATCTGTGACAACGCCCAGCTCAGCGCGGTGGCTCGTGCCCTAGCATCTGGCGCGTGCCGCGCTCTTCTGTACCACCCCTGATGCCTCACGCGCCCCCACTGGGCGCCCTCCTCCGTCGCTACTCCGCCGGATCCGCCCTCACCTGCGACCCCGTCGACCAGGGGCTCCTGAACCGCGGCTACCGGCTGTGCACGACCCGCGGCCGCTCCTTCCTCAAACACCATTTCGACCCCGAGACCGCCGCCCCGGAGGCGATCGCCCGCCAGCACCGCGCCACCCAGCGCCTGGCCGACCTCGGTGTCCCGGTCGCCCCACCGCTCCCCGCCCGCGACGGCCGCACGGTCGCGGTCATCGGCGGCCACGCCTACGCCCTCCACCCCTGGATCGAGGGCCGTCACCGCCACGGCGCCCAGCTCACCACCGCGCAGTGCGCCCGCCTGGGAGCGCTGCTGGGGGTGGTGCACGCGAGCCTGGAGCGGGTGATGCCGGTCGGCCGCGCCGCGCGGGCGCAACGCGCCACCCCTGCCTCCTCCCTCGCCGCCGACCCCGTCGTCACCTTCGCCGTCATCGACGACCTTCTCGCGCGCGTGCGCCGGCACCGGCCCGCCGACTCGTTCGACGAGCTGGCCCGGCACCGGCTGCTGGAGCGACGGGCGCTGCTGGAGCAGCACCTGGGGCGGCGGCCCCAGCAGGGCGGCCCGGTGGGGTGGGTGCACGGGGACTTCCACCCCTTCAACCTGCTCTACCGGGGCGACGCGCCCGCCGCGATCGTCGACTGGGACCGGCTCGGCGTGAAGCCCCGCGCCGAGGAGGCCGTACGCGCCGCCGCGATCTTCTTCGTACGGCCCGCGGGGACCCTCGACCTGCCGAAGGTGCGGGCGTACGCGCGCGCGTACCGGCGTACCGCGGGGGCCACGCCCTCGGAACTCGCGGCGGCCGTGCACCGCGTGTGGTGGGAGCGCCTCAACGACTTCTGGATGCTGCGCTGGCACTACGAACGCGGCGACACCCGCGCCGACCCCCAGTTCCCGGCGGCCTCCGCGCTGGTCGTGTGGTGGACCCGGGAGTACGACGCGGTGTGCGACGCGTTCGCCGGCTGACGTCGAGGCGGCGAGTCGTAGGGCCCCGGGAAACGGCACGCGCGCGTGAGGTCCGTTTCAAGGACTCACGCGCGCGTGAAGGAAGAGCCGCGGTCGCTCAGGAGACTCCGCCTCCGCCGGTGGGCCCTTCGATGACGCCACCGCCCCCGGTCGGCTCCGCCGTGTCCGTCGGCTCGGCCGTCTCCGTCGGCTCCGCGGTGTCCGTCGGCTCCGTCGCCGTCTCGGTCGGCTTGGTGGGCGTGGGCGAAGGCGTGTACGAGGGCGTGTACGACGGGGTGTAGGACGGCGTGTAGTTGGAGCCGCCCGAGCCGCTGTCGTCCGTGGACGTGTCGGTGGAGTCGTCCGTCGCCGTCTCGCTCGGCGTCTCGCTGGCCGACTGGTCGTCGGTGGACTTCGAGGTGCTCGCCGTAGGGCTGGTGTCGGTGCCGCCACCGCCGCCGCCCCCGCCGCCGTTGAGCGCCAGCGCGACACCCGCCGCGACCGCGATCACCGCGAGGACGGCCAGGATCCACAGCTTGCCGCGGCCGCTGCCCCGGTTGCCGTGGCCCTCGAAGCCGCCGTCGTCCCCGCCGCCGTAGCCGCCCGGCAGGATCGGCTGCGGGATCTGGGTGGTGCCGGAGGCGGCGCCGGGGTGCGGAAGCACGCTGGTGCTCGCGAAGCCCGCGGCGGGCATGCCGCGGCCGTCGTGCGCCGTCACCGGGCCGGTGTTCCAGGTGCCGGTGTGGCCGCCCTGGTCGTACAGCATCTGAAGGCCGTACTGGACGAGCCCGCGCATCTCCTCGGCCGTCTGGAAGCGGTCGTCCGGCTCCTTGGCGAGCGAGCGCATGACCAGGCCGTCGAGCTCCGGCGGGACCGAGTCGGAGACCTGGGAGGGGGGCGTCGGGATGTCCTGGACGTGCTGGTAGACGACGGAGAGCGGGGTCTCGCCGGTGAACGGGGGCCTGAGGGCGAGGAGTTCGTAGAGGAGACAGCCCGTCGCGTACAGGTCGGAGCGGTGGTCGACCGCCTTGCCGAGCGCCTGCTCCGGGGAGAGGTACTGCGGGGTGCCCATGACCATGCCGGTCTGCGTCATCGTGGTGGACGCGCCGTGCAGGGCGCGGGCGATGCCGAAGTCCATCACCTTGACCGCGCCGTTGTGCGTGATGATCACGTTGGCGGGCTTGATGTCGCGGTGCACGATGCCGTGCTGGTGCGAGTAGGCGAGCGCCTCCAGGACCCCGGAGACGATGATCAGGGCCTGCTCGGGCCCGGGCGCCTCGGCGTTGATGAGCAGGTCGCGGATCGTCCGTCCCTCGACGATCTCCATGACGATGTACGGCACCGACTGGCCGCCCACGTAGTCCTCGCCGGAGTCGTACACGGCGACGATCGCGTGGTGGTTGAGGCCGGCCACGGACTGGGCCTCGCGCGTGAAGCGGGCCTTGGAGGTCGGGTCCTCGGCGAGGTCGGCACGGAGCAGCTTGACCGCCACGGTGCGTCCGAGCCGTACGTCCTCGGCCGCGAACACCTCGGCCATACCGCCCCGGCCGAGTCTGCGGGTCAGCCGATATCGGCCGTCCCCGACCAGCCCGCCGTTACCCCACAGCTCCGGCGCATCTGACATTCCGCCGCCAGTCGCCTCGGGGTCGGACGGGCCCTGAGCGCGCTGCTGCTGTGCCATCGGTCCTCGCCGTCGTTTCTGCCCGCGGTGCGCGCGGTGTTGTTACGGTCTCCGTCGGCCACGCTACAGCCTTCGCGCAAGCCGCCGGTCCGGGATGAGCCCGGGGACCGGCCCGAGACGGACCGGTCATCAAACCTGTAATACGTCTCGGCGTGCAAATCCTGTGTACCGGCCGTGGGGACCCTGTAACGCCCGCGCGACCTTTCTTTCTCGTACGGCCACGGAACGGGCACCGCGTCCGACGGGTCGGCGGACCGGTCGTCGGGCGGGGGTCCGTGTCAAAGGTCACGGAAGAAGAACCCGAACGAGCGTTTCTCACCGGTGACATGACAGGGGTGGCGTGACAGGGGTGGCATGACAGACGTGACATGACCGAGGTGACATGAAAGGCCCGGCAGCGTCGGCTGCCGGGCCCATGTCGGATCGGGATCTACAAGGATCTACAGGTACGGTCCGCCCGAGCGGCCGCCCGCGCGCGGGTCGCCGCCGTCCTCGTGGCCGCCGACGCCGGGGGGCAGTGCGCGGCGCATCGACTCCAGTTGGGCCCGCGCGGCCATCTGCTGGGCGAACAGGGTGGTCTGGATCCCGTGGAAGAGACCCTCCAGCCAGCCCACCAACTGGGCCTGCGCGATGCGCAGTTCCGCGTCGCTCGGGGTCTGGTCGTCGTTGAAGGGCAGGGAGAGCCGCTCCAGCTCCTCCACGAGCTCGGGGGCCAGACCGTCCTCCAGCTCCTTCACCGAGCTGGAATGGATCTCCTTGAGACGGGCCCGGCTGGCCTCGTCGAGGGGAGCCGCGCGCACCTCCTCGAGCAGCTGCTTGATCATGCTGCCGATCCGCATGACCTTCGCGGGCTGCTCGACCATCTCCGTGACCGGCACCTCCCGGGAGTCCTCGTCACCTCCGCCGCCCAGCGCCATCCCGTCCTGACCCACGACCAGGATCTGGGGGCTTTCCGGCGAACCTTCGTTCCTCGGCATCTCCATACGGCCATTCTCTCGCACCCCTGCATCTCACCAGTGGGGTGCCCCCGGTGTGCGCTGATCCACCGTTCCCTCAGCCGATCGACACCGGCGCCTCATCCGGAATGCCGGTTGGTTCCCGAAATGCCAGTCTTGTTCCGTGACTCCCTGGCTGCACGCGACGGTACTGGCCCTCGTGGTGGGATCGAGCACGGCCGTCCTGCCGCCCGGAGAGTGGCCCACGAGCACGATCCAGCCGTACGACACCGAGCCCCGGCCGCTCCGCTCGGCGAGCACCTATGGGCTCGCACCCGGACCGGCCGGACCGGCTCAGCCGCCGACGCGGGCCCTGAGCGCCTCCCCGTCGAAACCGTCGTGGGGCCTTCTCGCTGCGCACGCGCTGCCCCTCACCCCCACGAGCCCACCACCCCCGCCGGCCGACCACCCCACCACCGGCTCCGCGCATCCCCACGGCGGCCCTCACCTCGGTTCCCCTTCACCCTCGGCGTCCGACCCGCCCCCGGACAACGGGCCGCGGCACACCCCCACGAGCCCCGGCCGCCCCTCGGACTCCGAGGCGGCCCATGGTCCCCGGCGTGCCTCCGCCTCGCCCTCCACCGCTCCCTCTCCCTCCGCCGCCACCCCCTCCCGCGCCGGCAGCCGCGCGGGTGAGGGTCGGGAGCGGCCGGGGCGGCTGGAGGAACCGACGGCGGAGGACGACGGCTCCACCAATACAGACAGCACCGACACCGGGACCGACACCGACACCGGTACGGACACCGATGACGGTGACCTCGCCGCCGTATCGGAGCCGCCGCACGAGACCGCCGCCGCGTCCGCGCCGCAGGGGGCTGCGCGGACCGCGGCCAAGGTGTTCATCCTGCCGCTCGGCACCGGCCTGGTGCTGATCGGTCTGGGGCTGTGGCTCGCTCTGTTCGCCCTGCGGCTGCGCCGCGGTTAGGGCCTGACCAGCAGGACCTTCCCGATGTGCCCGCTCTCCTCGACGACCCGGTGCGCGGCGGCCGCGTCGCTCATGGGCAGCTCCCGGTCGACGACGGGACGGATGTGCCCGGCCTCCAGCAGCGGCCACACATGCTCCCGTACGGCCGCCACGATCGCCGTCTTCTCGGCCGCCGGCCGCGCCCGCAGCGAGGTCGCGCTGATCGCGGCCCGCTTGTTCAGCAGCGCGGCGATGTTGAGCTCGCCCTTGATGCCGCCCTGCATGCCGATGATCGCGAGCCGTCCGTTGACGGCGAGGGCATTGACGTTGCGGTCGAGGTACTTCGCACCCATGTTGTCGAGGATGACGTCGGCCCCGGCCCCGTCGGTCGCCTTCTTGATCTCCTCGACGAAGTCCTGCTCGCGGTAGTTGATCAGGATGTCCGCGCCGAGCTCGGCACAGCGGTCCAGCTTCGCCCGCGTGCCCGCGGTCAGCGCGACCTTGGCACCCACGGCCTTCGCGAGCTGGATCGCCATCGTGCCGATGCCGCTGGAGCCGCCGTGCACGAGGAGCGTCTCGCCGGGGCGCAGGTGGGCGATCATGAACACGTTCGACCAGACCGTGCAGACCACCTCGGGCAGCGCGGCCGCCTGCTTCAGGTCGACGCCCTTGGGCACCGGCAGCAGCTGACCGGCCGGCACGGCGACCTTCTCGGCGTAACCGCCGCCCGCGAGCAGCGCGCACACCTCGTCGCCGACGGCCCAGCCGGAGACCCCGGGGCCGATCTCGGCGATCCGTCCGGAGCATTCCAGGCCGGGGTAGGGGGAGGCGCCGGGCGGGGGGTTGTAGAAGCCCTGGCGTTGCAGGATGTCGGCGCGGTTGACGGCACTGGCCACCACCTCGACCAGCACCTCGCCCTCGCCGACCACGGGATCCGGCACCTCGCTCCAGACCAGCGCCTCGGGCCCACCGGGTTCGGGAATCGTGATCGCATACATGGGCCCGACGCTACCCCTCGGTCCCCGGTCGGAGACCTCTCCGCCCCGGGACGGGCTCCCGGATCCGTCCTTGGACCGGTCTGCCGGAAAATCTCGTGCGTCACCGATGAGTTCGCGCGACGGTAAAGGTCTCCCCATGCGTAGCCCAAGCACGCGGAAGGAACCCCGCCCATGAGCCAGCACACGTCACCCCTGGCGATCGAGACCGCGGGCCTCGTGAAGACGTTCGGTGAGACCAGGGCCGTCGACGGAGTCGACCTGGCGGTGCCGGCCGGCACGGTCTACGGCGTCCTCGGCCCGAACGGCGCCGGCAAGACCACCACCGTGAAGATGCTCGCCACCCTGCTGCGACCGGACGGCGGCGAGGCCCATGTCTTCGGCCACGACGTGGTCCGCGAGGCCGACGAGGTCCGCGGCCGGGTCAGCCTCACCGGCCAGTACGCCTCCGTCGACGAGGACCTCACCGGCCTGGAGAACCTGATCCTGCTCGGCCGTCTCCTCGGCCACCACAAGAAGGCCGCACGCGTGCGTGCCGGTCAGCTCCTGGAGGCCTTCGGACTGACAGAGGCCGCCGGAAAGCAGGTCAAGCACTACTCGGGCGGCATGCGGCGCCGGATCGACATCGCCGCGTCCATCCTCAACACCCCCGAGCTGCTCTTCCTCGACGAACCGACCACCGGGCTCGACCCGCGCTCGCGCAACCAGGTCTGGGACATCGTGCGCGCGGTCGTCGCCCAGGGCACCACCGTGCTGCTGACCACGCAGTACCTGGACGAGGCCGACCAGCTGGCCTCCCGGATCGCCGTCATCGACCACGGCAAGGTGATCGCCGAGGGCACCAAGGGCGAGCTGAAGGCCTCCGTGGGCGCCGGAACCGTCCATCTGCGACTGCGCGACGGCGAGCGGCGACCCGAGGCGGCGGAGATCCTACGACGGTCCCTGGACGCCCGGGTGCAGCTGGAACCGGACTCGGTCGCGCTGACGGCCCGGCTCGGCTCGGCGGCCGGTGACACGGCGGCCGAGCAGGCCTCCCGGGCCCTCGCGGAACTGGCCCGCACCGGCATCACCGTCGACAACTTCTCGCTGGGCCAGCCCAGCCTGGACGAGGTGTTCCTCGCCCTCACCGGACACCCCACCGACGACGACGCCGAGGAGATGGCGGCATGAGCACCGTGACCCAGACAGAGGCGAAGGACCTCGCCCCCGTCAGCGCAGAGTCGCTGGCCGCGCTGCTGGTCGCCGGGGACCGGCCGCCGCGCCCGAGCGCGCTGTCGGCCTCGCTGACCTTCGGCTGGCGGGCCATCCTCAAGATCAAGCACGTGCCGGAGCAGCTCTTCGACGTCACCGCGTTCCCGATCATGATGGTGCTGATGTACACGTACCTGTTCGGGGGTGCCCTGGCCGGGTCCCCGAAGGAGTACATCCAGTTCCTGCTGCCCGGCATCCTCGTCATGTCGGTCGTGATGATCACGATGTACACCGGAGTCTCGGTCAACACCGACATCGAGAAGGGTGTCTTCGACCGGTTCCGCTCGCTGCCCATCTGGCGGCCGTCGACGATGGTCGGCTATCTCCTCGGCGACGCCCTGCGCTACACCATCGCGTCCGTCGTGATGCTCGTCGTCGGCCTGGCCATCGGCTACCGCCCGGACGGCGGCGTCGGCGGAGTGCTCGCCGGGATCGCGCTCCTGGTCGTCTTCTCGTTCGCGTTCTCGTGGATCTGGACGATGTTCGGGCTGCTGCTGCGCACCGAGAAGTCGGTGATGGGCGTCAGCATGATGGTGATCTTCCCGCTGACCTTCCTGTCCAACGTCTTCGTCGACCCGAGGACCATGCCGGGCTGGCTCCAGGCCTTCGTCAACAACAGCCCGATCACCCATCTGTCCTCGGCGGTGCGCGGCCTGATGGCGGGCGACTGGCCCGCCGACGAGATCGCCTGGTCGCTGGGGTGGGCGGGACTGTTCATCGCGGTCTTCGGGCCGGTCACCATGCGGCTCTACAACCGCAAGTGATCAGCTCGAAGGCCCGACTGCCGGTGGTCAGCCGGACGGCATGGGCGGGAGCGGGCGCGCGTCGGGTGCCACCTGGGCCCCCGGCGTCGCCCGCACGATCGTGATCAGCCGGTCCGTCAGCTCCAGCGTCCCGATGGACGGATCGTCGTAGCCGAGCACCCGGTGCCCGCGCAGCACGCTCACCACCAGGTCGTCCGTCTCCCGCGGACTCCGGCCCACCTCGGCCTTTATGACGGGCCGTTCGACGATGTCGAGCCCGCTGCCCTGCTGGATCAGGTCCTCCATCACCATGCCGGCCGCGGGACTGAGCACCGACAGACCGAGAAGGCGGCCGGCCGCGCTGGCACTGGTGATGACCGCGTCCGCGCCCGACTGCTTGAGCAGCGGCGCGTTCTCCTCCTCGCGCACCGCGGCCACGATCTTCGCGGCCTTGTTGAGCTGCCGGGCCGTCAGCGTCACCAGCACCGCCGTGTCGTCCCGCTGGGTCGCGATGATGATCTTCCGGGCCTTGTGCACCTCCGCCCGCTTGAGCACCTCGCTGCGCGTCGCGTCCCCGACGACACCGGCATAGCCCTCCGCGGTCGCGGCCTCTATCGCCTTGCCGCTGGGGTCGACCACCACGACCTGTTCCTTCTTCAGACCCGTCGCACAGACGGTCTGGATCGCGGAGCGGCCCTTGGTTCCGAAGCCGATCACGACGGTGTGGTCGCGCAAGGTGGACCTCCAGCGGTTGAGTCGCCATTCCTCCCGGGTGCGTTCGGTGAGAACTTCCAGCGTCGTGCCGACCAGGATGATCAGGAACAGCACACGCAGGGGCGTGATGACGAAGATGTTGGTGAGCCGGGCGGTGTCGCTGACCGGGGTGATGTCGCCGTATCCGGTGGTGGAGAGGGTGACGGTCGCGTAGTACCAGGCGTCGAGGAAGTCGACGGACTGGTCGGAGTTGTCGTTGTAGCCGTCGTGGTCGGCGTAGACGATCAGGGCGGTCGCCGCCAGGACCAGCAAGGCCATCAGCACCCGCTTGGCGACCTGCCGGAACGGATGCTCCACCACCTTGCGCGGCAGTTTCACCTTGTGGGTCACGAGATGCTCGTCCGCCTGGCGGGCGATCGCGTCATGGCCCGGCAGTTTCACGTGAAACACACCCCGATTCCGGCGGACGCCCAGGGCAGATCGAGCAGTTCGGCCTCCTGCCCCGGCCGGGCGCCCCCGGGCGGTACGACGGCCAGGGCGTCGGCGGCCGCGATGCCCCGCAGCATGGCCGGGCCGTTGTAGTGCAGCGGGACCGCGCTGTCGCCGCGCAGGACGACCGGGATGAGCCGGGTGTCGTACGGGTGGCCGTGCGCCTCGTCCCGCAGGGGCAGGGTGTACGGCTCCGGGGCCGGGCGGGCGGCCAGGGTGCGCAGCAGCGGCTCGGCGAGCGTGAGCAGGCCGGAGACGGCCGCCAGGGGGTTGCCGGGCAGCCCGACGAGGTGCTGGTTCTCCTTGGTGCGGGCCAGCAGCATGGGATGGCCGGGGCGCACCTTCACCCCGTCGACCAGGAGCTCGGCGCCGATCCGCTCCAGGGTGGGGTGGACATGGTCGACGGGTCCGGCCGCGGTGCCGCCGGTCGTGATGATCACGTCGGCCTGGGACCCGGTGACGGCCTTGTGCAGCGCCTCGGCGGAGTCACCGAGCCGCCGTACGGCGGTGACCTCGGCGCCGAGCGCGCGCAGCCAGGGCGGGAGCATCGGGCCGAGGGCGTCCCGGATCAGGCCGCCCCGGGGGGTGCCCTCGGTGAGCAACTCGTCGCCGAGGACGAGGACGTCGACACGGGGGCGGGGGATGGCGGTCAGGGTGTCGTACCCGGCGGCCGCGGCCAGGCCCAGGACGGCCGGGGTGACGAGGGCGCCGGGCGGCAGGAGCTGGTCGCCGCTGCGGCACTCCTGGCCGCGCGGGCGGATGTCCTGGCCGTGCGCCACCTCGCGGGTGGCGTGCAGCCGGCCCTTCTCGTCCAGGTGTCCGTGCTCGCTGCGCAGGATGGCCGTGGTGTCCGGGGGGACGCGGGCGCCGGTCGCGATCCGGGCCGCCTCGCCGTCGGCCAGGGGCTCCGGCTCGGCGTGCCCGGCCAGCACGCCCTCGTCCCGTACGGCCCAGGGGCCGGGTCCTGAGACCGCCCAGCCGTCCATGGCCGAGGTGTCGAAGGAGGGGAGGTCCGTGAGGGCGTCGAGGGGGGCGGCCAGGGTGAGGCCGAGGGCGTCGTCGAGCCGTACGGACACGGGTGCGCGGCGGGCGGTGCGGGTGAGGGCGCGGGCGGCCCGGGCGGCGGTCGCGCGGGCCTCGGGCCAGGGGGTGGCCTTGTGGTGGGCGTCGGGGCGGTGCGCGGTCGGCGGCCGCTGCTCGGGTCCGGGCGCGCCGTGTCCTGGTGTGTGCCGCGGCCCGTGCCCGGCGGATGCGCCGCCCGGCGCGGGCACGTGGTCGCCCGGGGTGCGGTCGTGGTCGTCCCTCACGAGGGCCAGCGCCTCCTCGACGTCGAGCTCGTCGGCGTCTTCGGCCTGCCCGGCGCTCCCGCCGGTGCGCAGGGACCGGGCGGTCATCCGGCGTCCGGGCGGGCGTCGGGGCCGGCGCCGGGCTGGGTGCCGGGGTCCTCGGCCTCGTCGGCCCAGCGCAGGGCCAGGGCGGCGGCCTTGCGGGAGGCCTCGGCGACCGCCTCCGGGTCACCGCCCGCGCGGGCGGCCGCGTAGCCGACGAGGAAGGTGGTCAGCGGGGCCGCCGGCCTGGCCACGCCGTGCGCGGCGTCCCGGGCGAGGTCGAGCAGTACGCCGGTGTCGACGTCGAGGTCGATGCCCAGCTCGTCCTTGACTGCGGAAATCCATTCATCCAACACGTGCCCATGCTCCCTGATGCGTGCCCTGGCGGTGGCGATGTCGTCCCAGGTGTCGCAGTCGAAGGACGCGACGGGGTCGGGGACGCGGGTGAGGTCGAGCGCGCCGGTCAGTCGGCGCAGGGGGAGGCCGGCGAGGGTGCCGTGCTCCTTGGTGAGCGCGGCGAGTTCCACGCGCAGCGAGGGCGCGCGATACGCGGCCACCAGCGGCTGGTCGCGGCCGTCGGCGTCGGTGAGCAGCACTCCGTCGGCGCCGCCGGTGCGCAGGACGGTCAACAGCACCCGTACGGTGCCCTCCTGGAGGAAGGGCAGGTCGGCGGAGAGCACCAGGACGTGCCGTGCCGTGGTGTGCCGCAGACCGGCGTCCAGGGCAGCCAGCGGGCCGCCGCCCGGCGGGTCCTCGCGGACCCAGGTGATCTCCCTGGCCGAGGGGCGGGGGTCGGCCACGACGACGGTGGTGCGGGCGTCGGCGCAGGCGGCGAGGACACGGTCGAGCAGGGCGCGCCCGCCCACCCGCACACCGGGCTTGTCGGCGCCGCCGAGCCGCCGGGCGGCGCCTCCGGCGAGCACGACCACGTCGTAGGCGGCTTCGGTCCCGGGGGTGCCCGGTGGGCCCTGGGTGTCCTGGGCGTCCGGGGGCTCGTACGCGGTCACCCCCCGAGTATGCGGGCCGCCGCGATCACAGGGAACGATCGGGCGGCGCCGTGATCCTCGTGTACGGCCGCCGGGCCGCGCTCACCGGGTGTGCGAGAGGCCCGCGCTCACAGGGTGCGCAGCAGGACCGCGGGCTGTTCGACGCAGTCCGCCACGAACCGCAGGAAGCCGCCCGCGGTGCCGCCGTCGCAGACCCGGTGGTCGAAGGTGAGCGAGAGCTGGACGACCTGGCGCACCGCCAGCTCGCCCTCGTGCACCCAGGGCTTGGGGACGATACGGCCGACGCCGAGCATGGCCGCCTCGGGGTGGTTGATGATCGGCGTGGATCCGTCGACGCCGAACACGCCGTAGTTGTTCAGCGTGAAGGTGCCGCCGGTGAGTTCCGCCGGGGTGAGGGCGCCGGTGCGGGCGGCCTCGGTGAGCCGGGCGAACTCCGCGGACAGCGACTCGGCGTCCCGTGTGTGCGCGTCCTTCACGACCGGCACGACCAGTCCGCGCTCGGTCTGCGCGGCGAACCCGAGGTGCACGGCGTCCAGCCGCACGATCTCCCTGGCCGCGGTGTCCACGGTGGAGTTGAGCTCGGGGAACCGGGCGAGGGCGGCGGTGCAGATCCGGGCGAGCAGCGCGAGCAGGGAGATCTTCGGTCCCCCGGCGGCGTTCATCGCGGTGCGGGCCCGCATGAGTTCCGTCGCGTCGGCGTCCACCCAGCAGGTGGCGTCGGGGATCTCGGTCCGGCTGCGGGAGAGCTTGTCGGCGACGGCGCCCCGGACGCCCTTGAGGGGGACCCGGGTCCCTCCGGCGGATGCCGCGGGAACCGCGGGAGCCGGTGCCACGCCGGCGGCCGGTTCGGGCGCGGTGCGCGCGGGTCCGGCGGCGGCACGCAGGGCGTACTCGACGTCGGCCCGCAGGATCAGTCCGTCGGGGCCGGAGCCGGTGAGCTCTCTGAGGTCGAGGCCGTTCTCGCGGGCGAGGCGGCGGACGAGCGGCGAGATCACGGGGACGGGACCCTCGACCACCTCGGGAGGTTCGGGTGGCGCCGACCGGCCGTCCACCGGCACGAGGACCTGCTGCTCCCGCCGCACCCGCCGCCGGCGCGCGGGCGCCTCCGAAGTGCCGTATCCGACCAGGACGTTGCCCGAGCCGTTGGTCTGCGAGCCGCCGCTCTCCGGAGCCGGGCTCGAAGCGCCGGGGGCCGGCGCTCCCACGGCCACCGTGATCAGTGGCGCCCCCACGGGGAGCTCGCTGCCCTCCTCGCCGTAGCGGGCGGTGACGACGCCGGCGTAGGGGCAGGGGACGTCGACCATCGCCTTGGCCGTCTCGACCTCGACGACCGGCTGGTCCACCGCGACGACGTCGCCGACCTCGACCAGCCAGCGGACGATCTCCGCCCCGGTCAGGCCCTCGCCGAGGTCCGGCAGCCTGAACTCCAGCACCTGCGCCATCAGTTCTCCGCCTCCCATTGCAGACGCCCCACCGCGTCCAGGATCCGGTCCACGCCGGGCAGGTGGTGACGCTCCAGCATCGGCGGCGGGTAGGGGATGTCGAACCCGGCCACCCGCAGCACCGGCGCCTCCAGGTGGTGGAAGCAGCGCTCCGTCACCCTGGCCGCGATCTCCCCGCCCGGTCCGCCGAACCCGCCCGACTCGTGCACGACGACCGCCCGCCCGGTCCGCCGTACGGAGGCCGCGACCGTCTCGTCGTCGAACGGCACCAGGGAGCGCAGGTCGACCACTTCGAGGTCCCACCCCTCCTCCCGCGCGGCCTCGGCGGCTTCGAGGCACACGGGCACGGACGGCCCGTACGTGATGAGTGTGGCGCTCCGGCCGGGGCGCCGCACCACCGCGCGGCCTATCGGTTCAACGGTCTGCGGGTCCTCCGGGTTCCAGGAGTCCTTCGACCAGTACAGCCGCTTGGGCTCCAGGACCACGACCGGATCGTCGGAGGCGATGGCCGCACGCAGCAGGCCGTAGGCGTCGGCGACGGTCGCCGGAGTGACGACATGGAGGCCGGGGGTGGCCATGTAGTACGCCTCGGAGGAGTCGCTGTGGTGCTCGACGCCGCCGATCCCGCCGCCGTAGGGGACCCGGATGGTGATCGGGAGCGGCATCGCCCCGCGGGTGCGGTTGCGCATCCTCGCCACATGGCTGATGAGCTGCTCGAACGCCGGGTAGGCGAAGGCGTCGAACTGCATCTCCACGACCGGGCGCAGCCCGTACATCGCCATGCCGACCGCGGTGCCGAGGATGCCGGCCTCGGCGAGCGGGGTGTCGGTGCAGCGGTCCTCGCCGAACTCCTTGGCGAGCCCGTCGGTGACCCGGAAGACACCGCCGAGGGTGCCGACGTCCTCGCCCATGACGTGCACGGTGGGGTCGGCGGCCATCGCGTCGCGCAGCGCGCGCGTGAAGGCCTGCGCCATGGTGGCCGGCTTGAGGGCGACGGTGGTCATCGGTGCGCACCCCCGTGGGAGTCGTGCTCGGCGTCCAGCTCGGCGCGCAACTGGGCCTGCTGCTCGCGCAGTTGCGGGGTCGGCTCGGCGTAGACGTGCGCGAACAGGTCCATGGGGTCGAGGACCGGGTCCTGGTTCATGCCGTCGCGCAGCGCCGCGGCGAAGGCCTCGGCGTCCTGGCGTACGGCTTCCAGGCCCGCCTCGTCGATCAGTCCGCGCTCGGTCAGTTCGTGCTCCAGGAGGGCGATCGGGTCGTGTCCGCGCCAGGTCTCGACCTCGGCGTCGCCGCGGTAGCGGGTCGCGTCGTCGGCGTTGGTGTGGGCGTCCACGCGGTAGGTGATCGCCTCGACCAGGGTGGGGCCGCCGCCCGCGCGGGCGTGGCGTACGGCGGCGGTGAGGACCTCGTGCACGGCGACCGCGTCGTTGCCGTCCACCAGCCGGCCGGGCATGCCGTAGCCGACGGCCTTGTGGGCCAGCGACGGGGCCGCGGTCTGCTTGGCGAGCGGGACGGAGATCGCGAAGCCGTTGTTCTGGACCAGGAAGACCACCGGGGCCTGCCAGACGGCGGCGAAGTTCAGCGCCTCGTGGAAGTCGCCCTCGCTGGTGCCGCCGTCACCGACCATGGCGAGGGCGACCACGTCGTCGCCCTTGAGGCGGGCCGCGTGGGCGAGGCCCACGGCGTGCGGGAGCTGGGTGGCGAGGGGGGTGCACAGGGGGGCCACGCGGTGCTCGTGCGGGTCGTAGCCGGTGTGCCAGTCGCCGCGCAGCAGGGTCAGCGCCTGGACGGGGTCGAGGCCCCTGGCGACGGCGGCGAGGGTGTCGCGGTAGCTGGGGAAGAGCCAGTCGCGGTCCTCCAGGGCGAGCGCGGCGGCGACCTCGCAGGCCTCCTGGCCGGTGCTGGAGGGGTAGACGGCGAGCCTGCCCTGCTTGGTGAGGGCGGTGGCCTGCGCGTTGTAGCGGCGGCCGCGGACCAGCTCGGCGTGCAGGCGGCGCAGCAGGGCCGGGTCGGCCTCGGCGGCCGCGTCGGTGCCGAGGACGCGACGGGGTTCCGCGTCGGGCAGCAGGGGCGCGGGGTCCGTGCGGGGCTGCCAGGCGGGCGGCGGGGATGGCCGGTACGCGCCCCGCTGCTCCATGACCGTCATGACGGCACCTCCTCGTGGGAGACGGCTTCGGACGCACCACGGATGTGAGGCGCCTCACCTACCGATTGTTCGGTCGTCGGCACATTTTGGCTACAGGCCCCCTTAGGCTGTGGACAAACGGTTCTCCACAGCCTGAGATGGACGCAGTACGTCCATGGCAGGGAGGCGGGGGGACATGGCACCTGAACAAATGGCCGAAGACCCGGAGGGCGGGGTCCCCCTCGCGCCCCCTCGTCCGCTCGACGCCATCGATCAGGACATCCTCCAGATGCTCCAGGCGGACGGCCGCGCGTCGATACGGTCCGTCGCCGAACGGGTCCATGTCTCGCGCGCCAACGCCTACGCCCGCATCAACCGCCTCGTCGAGGACGGCGTCATCCGCGGCTTCGGCGCCCGCGTCAACCACGAGCGCGCGGGCCAGGGCACCTCGGCCTACATCACCCTGAAGATCGTCCAGAACTCCTGGCGCACGGTCCGCGAACAGCTCAGACAGCTGCCGGGGGCCTCGCACATCGCGCTGGTCGGCGGCGACTTCGACGTCCTGCTGCTCGTCCACACCCCGGACAACAGGTCCCTGCGCGAACTGGTCCTCACCCGCCTCCAGGCCATCCCCGAGGTGCTGAGCACCCGCACCCTGCTGGTCTTCGAGGAGGAGGACCTGGAGCCGCAGGGCTGAGGTCAGGAGGCCTTCCGCAGGCCTCCGAAGATCAACTGGGCCACGGCGTCCGACACCTCGCGCTCGTTCATGCCGCGGCCGTCGGGGCGGTACCACTCCACGATCGAGTTGATCATCCCGAAGACCAGGCGGGTCGCCAGGCGCACCTCCACGTCACCGCGTACGTCGCCGTCCGCGGCCGCCGCCTTCAGCAGTTCGGCGACCCGGTGGTCGAAGTCTCGGCGGCGCTCCAGCGCCCAGCGCTCGGTGCCGGTGTTGCCCCGCACCCGCAGCAGCAGGGTGACGTAGGGCAGTTCGGCGATCAGCACCTCGACCATGCGCCGCACCACGTACTCCAGGCGGTCCAAGGCCCGCCCCACGCGCGCGTGCTCCTCGTCGAGGATGCCGAACAGGCCGTCCAGGGCCCGGCTGACGGCCCGGCGCAGGAGCTCCTCCTTGCCGGTCACATGGTGGTAGATCGACGACTTGGAGATGCCGGCGGCCTTGGAGAGGTGCTCCATGGAGGTGCCGTCGTAGCCGCGCTCGATGAAGACCTGGACGGCGACGGACAGCAGCGTCTCGGGGGTGTACGTGTCCCGCTTGGCGGTCGTCATGAGGTGCTGCCCTCCCGCTTGTCGGAGGCGTAGGCGTGCCGGTACAGCGCGAGCGAGGGAGCGTACCGCCCGGAGGGGTCGCGCAGGTGCAGGTCGTCGAGGAGGCTGTAGGCCCAGTTGCGGCCGAGCCGGCGGCTCCACTCGAAGGGGCCGAGCGGGTAGTTCACCCCGAGCCGCATCGCGGTGTCGATGTCCTCCTCGGTGGCCACGCCCTTGGCGACCGCGTCGTGCGCGAGGTCGACGATCCGGGCGACCGTACGGGCGACGATCATGCCGGGCACGTCACCGATGACGCTGACGTCCTTGCCGAGCGCCTGGAAGAGCCCCACGGCCTCGGACAGGGTCTGCTGCGCGGTGTCCTGGGAGGCGGACAGGGCGATGCGGGTGGCCCTGCGGTAGTCCAGGGCGAGGTCGAAGTAGACGACGTCCCGGAACTCCACCGAGGTCTGCCCGTCGGCGAGCGCGAGCTGTCCGCCGCTCGGCAGGACCAGCCGGGTGCCGTGGTCCTCCTCGTCCTCGCGGACCGGGATGCCCGCCTCGCGGATCAGCGCGAGCAGTTCGGACGCGGGGCCCAGGTCGCCCTCGACGACGACATGGGCGGGGGCCGGGGCCGGCTCCGCGGTGTGCGGCTCGTCGCGCTCGGCGCCCTCCGTGTAGTCGTACCAGCCCTGTCCGCTCTTGCGGCCGAGCCGGCCCGACTCGACCAGGCGCTGCTGGGCGAGGGAGGGCGTGAAGCGCACGTCCTGGAAGAAGGCCCGCCACACCGAGTGCGTGACCGATTCGTTGACGTCCTGCCCGATCAGGTCGGTCAGCTCGAAGGCGCCCATCTTGAAGCCGCCGCACTCGCGCAGCACGGCGTCGATGGTGGCGGGCTCGGCGCCCTGGGCCTCGTGGACCGCGAAGGCCTCGGCGTAGAAGGGCCGCGCGATGCGGTTGACGATGAAACCGGGGGTGTCGGCGCAGGCGACCGGTGTCTTGCCCCACGCGCGGGCCGTCTCGTACGCGCGCGTGGCCGAGGAGACGTCGGTGGCGAACCCGGAGACGACCTCGACCAGCGGCAGCAGCGGAGCGGGGTTGAAGAAGTGCAGGCCCACGAACCGGCCCGGGTTGCGCAGGGCGCCGGCGATGGCGGTCACCGACAGGGAGGAGGTGTTGGTGGCGAGCAGACAGTCCTCGTCGACGATGTCCTCGAGCTGCCGGAACAGCTCCTGCTTGACCTCCAGCCGCTCCAGGACGGCCTCGACGACCAGGGTGCAGTCCGCGAGGTCGGCGAGCTGCTCCGCGGCCATCAGGCGGGTGCGCGCGGTGTCCCGGTCGGCGGCGGTGAGCCGGTCCTTCGCGACGAGCCGGTCCAGGCGGGCACCGATCGCGTCGGCCGCCTCCCGGGCTCGGCCGGGAAGGGCGTCGTAGAGCCGCACGGGATGGCCGGCGACCAGCGCGACCTGGGCGATGCCCTGGCCCATGGTGCCGGTGCCGACGACGGCCACGGGGCTGCTGAGGTCGAGTGCTGTCATGTGCGCGATCCTCCCGCACGGGGTTTTCCACAGATGCGGCGGACCCCCTTGTACCGACCGATCGTTCGGTTACTCTAACTCTGACTGGCTGTTCCTGCCCCTGTTTCTGCCCAGGTCATGGACTCGACGAAGAGTTCGCAAGACGAGGAGTTGGTCCCGCATGGCCGCCGAACTGACCGCCCACGAGCTGATCGCCGCGCACCGGCCCACCCTCGACCAGGCGCTGGAGGCGATCCGCACCCGCGCGTACTGGTCCCCGCACCCCGAGCACCCCAAGGCCTACGGGGAGCACGGCAGCCTCGACATGGCCGCGGGCAAGGCCGCCTTCGACGCCCTGCTGGGCAGCCGCCTCGACCTCGGCCAGCCCGGCACCGACGACTGGGTGGGCGGCGAGGTGTCGCCGTACGGCATCGAGCTGGGCGTCGAGTACCCGCACGCGGACCTCGACGTGCTGCTGCCCGCCATGAAGGCCGGTCAGCGGGCCTGGCGGGACGCGGGCGCGGAGATCCGCGCGGTGGTCTGCCTGGAGATCCTCAAGCGGATCAGCGACCGGACCCACGAGTTCGCGCACGCGGTCATGCACACCAGCGGCCAGGCCTTCATGATGGCGTTCCAGGCGGGCGGCCCGCACGCGCAGGACCGCGGCCTGGAGGCGGTGGCGTACGCGTACGTGGAGCAGGTCCGCACCCCCGACACCGCGGAGTGGACCAAGCCGCAGGGCAAGCGCGACCCGCTCGCGCTCACCAAGCGGTTCACGCCGGTCCCGCGCGGGATCGGCCTGGTCATCGGCTGCAACACCTTCCCGACGTGGAACGGCTATCCGGGCCTGTTCGCCTCCCTGGCCACCGGAAACGCCGTCCTGGTCAAGCCGCACCCGCGCGCGGTGCTGCCGCTCGCGCTCACCGTGCAGGTGGCGCGCTCCGTGCTCGCCGAGGCGGGCTTCGACCCGAACCTGGTCGCGCTCGCCGCCGAGCGCCCCGGCGAGGGCATCGCGAAGACCCTGGCGACCCGCCCGGAGATCCGGATCATCGACTACACCGGCTCCACGGAGTTCGGTGACTGGCTGGAGGCCAACGCCCGCCAGGCGCAGGTCTACACCGAGAAGGCCGGCGTCAACTCGGTCCTCGTCGAGTCGGCCGGGAACTACAAGGGGATGCTCGCCAACCTGGCCTTCTCGCTGTCGCTGTACAGCGGGCAGATGTGCACCACCCCGCAGAACCTGCTGATCCCCCGCGACGGCATCCGCACCGACGAGGGCCCCAAGACCTACGACGAGGTGGTCGCCGACCTCGCCCGCGCGGTCGACGGCCTCCTCGGCGACGACGCGCGCGCCAACGCCCTGCTGGGCGCGATCGTCAACCCGGACGTGAAGGCGCGGGTGGAGGCCGCGGCCGGACTCGGCGAGGTCGCCCTGGCCTCCCGGGAGATCACCAACCCGGAGTTCCCGGGCGCGGTCGTGCGCACCCCCGTCCTCGTCAAGCTGGACGGCGCCAAGCCGGACGACGAGGCCGTCTACATGAGCGAGTGCTTCGGCCCTGTGTCCTTCGCGGTGGCGGTGGACTCGGCCTCCGACGCGCTCGAGCTGCTGCGCCGGACGATCCGCGAGAAGGGCGCGATGACGGTCGGCGCGTACACCAGCGACGAAGAGGTTGAGCAGGCCGTCCAGGAGGTCTGTCTGGAGGAGGCCGCGCAGCTGTCGCTGAACCTGGTCGGCGGGGTGTACGTCAACCAGACGGCCGCGTTCTCCGACTTCCACGGCTCGGGCGGCAACCCGGCGGCCAACTCCGCGCTGTGCGACGGGGCGTTCGTCGCGAACCGCTTCCGGGTCGTCGAGGTGCGCCGGGAGGCCTAGGAGCCGCCGAGACTCCAGTGGTAGAGCGTCATCGCCACGCTCGTCGCCAGGTTGTAGCTGGAGACCTGGGGGCGCATCGGGAGCGCGACCAGATGATCGGCACGCGCGCGTACGTCGGGTGACAGTCCGCTGCGCTCCGAGCCGAAGGCGAGGACGGCGTCGTCCGGGAGCTTCAGGCCCCGGATGTCGTCGCCCTCCGGGTCCAGGGCGAACAGCGGTCCCGGCGGCAGTTCGGCGGCCGTCAGGCGCTCCACCGCGGTCGCGAAGTGCAGGCCCGCCCCGCCGCGCACGACCGTGGGGTGCCAGGGATCGAGCGGGCCCGTGGTGACCACCCCGGTCGCGCCGAAGCCCGCGGCCAGGCGGATCACGGCTCCGGCGTTGCCGAGGTTGCGCGGCTGGTCGAGGACCACCACAGGGGCGGTGCGCGGGGTGTGCGCCAGCTTCTCGAGGTGGGCGGCCCGGGGCGGTCGTACGGCCAATGCCGCCACGGCCGTGGGATGCGGGCGCGGCACGAGCGCCCGGTATGCCGGCTCCGGGATCTCCGTCAGCAGCGCCGCCAGGGTCTGCCGTACGTCCGGTGCGAGCTCGTCGGCCAGGGCGAGCGCGGCACTCCGGTCGGCGGTGACCGCCACCGGGACCTCGGCACCGAAACGCACCGCGTGCTTGAGGGC
Organism: Streptomyces sp. NPDC057253; assembly: GCF_042669125.1. NCBI lineage: Bacteria > Bacillati > Actinomycetota > Actinomycetes > Kitasatosporales > Streptomycetaceae > Streptomyces > Streptomyces sp. NPDC057253. The sequence goes on from NZ_JBHUXV010000050.1 coordinate 48,422, forward strand.
GTGGAAGCCGTCGAGCAGCACGGAGGTGTCGGCGAGCCGGTGCCACAGGCTCAGGGGATCGGTACCGGTCATGCGGGGAAGCCTACGTGCGCGGGATCGGGGTTCTCGGGGTTCTCCCGGCCCGGTTCCTTCGGTGCCCGCTGCTTCGGAGGCCCGGGGACCGGGGTGTCCGCGCCCGCCCGCCGCGTCCGGAGCCGCGACCGGAGCCGTGTCAGCAGCAGGGCACGCACGCGTACGGCGGTGTCGCCGAGGCGGCGCAGGAACGACGTCGGCAGGAAGACCGAGTCGGCGGCGATCATCGCCAGCGAGAAGAACGGCAGACCCAGGACGACCGCGATCACCGCGTGCTCGGTGATCATGGCCGCCAGCAGGACGTTCTTGACGCGCCGGTTGAACAGGGTGAACGGGAAGGCGACCTGCACGGCGACCGTGCCGTACGTCACCAGCATCACCATGAGGCCGTTCGCCGACAGCAGGTCGGCGAGGGCGGGCCACGGTGAGAAGGACTCCAGGTGGAGGGGGTAGTAGACGGCGGTGCCGTCCTGCCAGCGGGAGCCCTGGATCTTGTACCAGCCCGCGGTCGCGTAGATCAGACAGGCCTCGGCCATGATCACGAACAGCGCGCCGTTGTGGACGATGTTGCCGATGACGTCGAGCATGATCCGCGACTGACCGGACCGGCCGAGGCGTCCGACGGCCCACCACAGGGCCTGCGCCAGCCACAGGCCCCACAGCAGCACCGGGACGACCAGGTCGCCGTCCAGCCTGCCCAGGAGGGTCGCCGACACCAGCACGAGCCCGAGGACGCCCCACAGCGCCGGGCCGGCCCGGTCGACGACGTGCTCCCCACGCGCGTGTGCCTCGCGGGTGCGCCGGGCCCGTCGCTCGTCCAGCGACCAGACCTGGCCGCAGCGGGTGAGGACGAGGTAGAGGGACATCAGGTGCAGGACGTTGTCGCCGCCGTCGCCCATGAAGACGCTGCGGTTCTGGAGCGAGAGCACACCGACCATGAACAGGACGGACATCGCGCGGGTGTGCCAGCCGAGCAGCAGCAGGAGGCTCGACAGGACGGCCAGCGCGTAGACGGTCTCGAACCAGAATTGTCCGTTGAACCACATCAGGGTGGTGAACGCGCCATTGGTCGAGATCAGCTGCTCGGCGAGGTTCCAGTTCCAGGGCCCGTCGGGGCCGTAGAGCTCCTGGCGGTGCGGGAGCTCGCGCAGCAGGAACAGCAGCCAGGTCGCGCTGAAGCCGATGCGGATCATCGCGCTCTGGTAGGGGCCGAGGGCGGTCTCGGTGACCCTGGCGATCGCGTGCGACACCGCGAGGACGAATCGGTTCACCGGACGCTCCCCTCGGTGTCGTCCGCCGTCACGGGCCACCAGGACAGCTCCCGGTAGACCGGCTGCACCGAGACCTTCTCCTCGCTCCACTTCGGCGGCGGGACGTTGGAGGTCCTGGAGCGCACCTGGACGCTCACGAGGACGTCGCCCTTCGCGGTGGCCTTCTCGCGCTCGATGCGCAGCACCACGATGCGGCGCAGATACGTCTCGGACAGGGTGCCGCGCAGGCCGATCGGACGGTTGTTCGTGTCATGGGTGGCGACGAAGAGGTCCCAGGAGCGGCGCAGCTCGTTCTGCTGGGTGTGGCTGGGCAGCGGATTGCCGTCTATGGCCCGGCCGTCCTGGGCGGAGAGGTCGTACCAGCCCGTCGTACGGCTGCCCCCGTCGGCCCCGCGGATCCGGGCCCGGACCTGCACCGCGATGTCCTGTTGCAGCGGGTTCGGGGCGAACAGCTTCCAGTTCTGCTCGAACTCCGGGTAGATCCAGTCGTCGACCGCCCTGCCGTGCTGCTTGGTCACGGTGTTCGTCGGCGCGACGTGCAGGAACACCATCCCGATGTGCACACAGACGGCGACGGCCACGAGGGCCAGCGCCAGGGCGACGCCGATCTGGTAGCGGAGGGAGAGGGCGGCTATGCCGGTGCGGGGGTCGGGGTCGGGGGGTGGGGTGGGGGCGGGGAGGGGCGGGCGTATCGGGGTGGGGGCGGGCGTGAGTTCGGGGGCGGGGGCGTGGGGTGAGGCGGGCGCCGGGGCGGGGCGGGGGTTGGGGAGGCGAGGGGGCGTGGACTCGGCCGCACCGGGCGGCTCGGCCGGTCCGGCGGGGGCGGGCGGCTCGGCGGCGGGGCTGGCGGGGGCGGGCGGCTCGGCGGCGGGGCTGGCCGGGGCGGGCGGCTCGGCCTGTTCGCTCGGCTGAGTGGGCCTGGCTGGATCCGTCGGTTCGGTCGGGTCGGCGGGGCTGGTGGCATCGGTCGGCTCGACGGAGTCGGTTGGAGCTGTCGGCTCGGGGGTGTGGCTCGGGTCGCTCGGGGCGTCCGGGTTTCGCCGGGCGTTCGAGCCTCCGTCGTACGCGTCCATTCCGCCCCGTTCCCGATTCCGGTCCATCCCGCAGCCGCACCGGCACGGTACTCAGGCCCGACCGCCCCGCACAGCCCTTGCGGGAAGCCCCCACCGTGGCCGTTCTCACTCCCGGCCCGGTTTTCCACAGGCGGCGGCCGTGGGTTTTCCACAGCGGTGGACACCTTACGGCCCCTCGCGCACCATGGATGGGCAGGAACCGAACGATCGGTCGGCGTCCGGCCGTTCCCTTCTTCTAGAACCTGTTCTATCTTGACGGACCGTCAGATCAGCTGACCCGATCTGCCGACCCGATCTGCCACCGTCGGAAGGACAGGGACCGTGGACTTCACCTTCAGCGAGGAGCAGCAGGCGGCGGCCGAGGCGGCGCGGGGGGTGTTCGCCGACGTCGCCCCGGACGCGGTGCCGTCCCCCGCGCTCACCACAGGCGCCGTGGCCGACGAGTTCGACCGCGCGCTGTGGGCCAGGCTCGCCGACGCGGACCTGCTGAGCCTGCTGGTGGCACCGGAGTACGGCGGATCGGGCCTGGACGCCGTCGCGCTGTGCCTGGTGCTGCGCGAGTCGGCCAAGGTGCTGGCACGGGTGCCGCTGCTGGAGAACAGCGCGGCCCTGGCCGCCGTGCAGGCCTACGGCGGGCAGGAGCTGAGGGCGGCTCTGCTGGAGCGGGCCGGGCGCGGGGAGGTCGTGCTGACCGTCGCCGCGAGCGGCCGCACCGGCCACGACCCCGCCGAACTCGCCGTCACCGCGCGGCAGGGGGAGGGCGAGGGCGCCGGCTGGGTCCTGGACGGGGTGCAGACGGCGGTGCCGTGGGCGTACGACGCGGACTTCGTCGTCGTCCCCGCACACACCGCGGCCGACCGGACCGTCCTCGCGCTGGTGCCCCGGGTCCATGACGGGGTCGCGCTCGGCGAGCAGTTCTCCACCAGCGGGGAGCGGCTCGGCGAGCTGCGGCTGGACTCGGTGCGGATCGGCGCGCGGGACGTGATCGACGTCGAGGGGGCCTGGGAGTGGCTGCGGGACCTGCTGACCACGGGGACGTGCGCGCTGGCGCTCGGTCTGGGCGAGCGGGTGCTGCGGATGAGCAGTGAGTACACCAGCAAGCGCGTGCAGTTCGGGTTCCCGGTCGCCACCTTCCAGGCCGTCGCCGTGCAGGCCGCCGACCGGTACATCGACCTGCGCGCGATGGAGGTCACGTTGTGGCAGGCCGCGTGGCGGCTCTCCTCGGGGGCGCGCGGTGCGCTGCCGGTCGCGGGGGACGTCGCCGTGGCGAAGATCTGGGCCTCGGAGGGGGTACGGCGGGTGGTGCAGACGGCACAGCATCTGCACGGCGGCTTCGGCGCCGACGTCGACTACCCGCTGCACCGCTACCACGCCTGGGCCAAGCATCTGGAGCTGTCCCTGGGCCCGGCGGCGGCGCACGAGGAGGCGTTGGGGGATCTGCTGGCGGCACATTCTCTGGCGTAGGTGAAACCGCGGGGCCCTTGATCGGCGACTGAGAGGATGACGGAACCGCTCCGAACCAAGGAGGCCGAGCATGATGCTGCTCGCCCTGTCCGGCATCCTCGTGCTCACCGTCGGGGGATGTGTCTGCGTGTGGTGGGCGGCCCGGGGCGGCCCACGCTGGACCCGCGCGGTGTCGGCCGCGACCCTCGCGGCGGGCCAACTGGCCCGCCGAGCGAGCCGCTACGACCGGAACCCGAGCGGCCAGGACAACTGAACGCCGCCGCGCGGCACCGCCGGGGGGCTGCGCGGGATCGCCGGGCCGCTGCGCGGGATCGCCGAGGGCTGCGCGGAATCACCTGGCGCTCGGAACTCCCCGAGGCTGAGGCCGACCCGAGACTCAGACCCGCCGGAGACTCACGCCCTCCCGAGACACAGCCCCACCCGACACTCAGGCCGGCCCGAAACCCATGCCGACCCCGGCCCCGGTACCGCCGGAGGCTAAAGCACGAAGCCCGGGCGGCCGTCGTCCGTCACCACCGGGCGGCCCACCTCGGCCCACAGCTGCATGCCGCCGTCGACGTTCACGGCGTCGATGCCCTGCTGGGCCAGGTACATCGTGACCTGTGCCGAACGGCCGCCGGAGCGGCAGATCACATGCACGCGGCCGTCCTGCGGCGCGGCCTCGGTCAGCTCGCCGTAGCGGGCCACGAACTCGCTGATGGGGATGTGCAGCGCCCCTTCGGCATGCCCCGCCTGCCACTCGTCGTCCTCGCGGACGTCCAGCAGGAAATCCTCGTCCTTGAGGTCAGTGACCTGGACCGTGGGCACACCACCACCGAAATTCATGGAGTCGACGCTACCCGACGCCCCTCGGGCGCCGCCGGTCACTCCTGCGCGAGCAGCTCCGCGAGCTCCGCCTCGCGCGCCGAGACGTCGGCCAGGAGCTGCTCGGCGATCTCCTCCAGGAGCTGGTCGGGGTCGTCCGGTGCCATCCGGAGCATCGAGCCGATCGCGCTCTCCTCCAGCTCCCGCGCGACCACCGACAGCAGTTCCTTGCGCTGGGACAGCCATTCGAGGCGGGCGTAGAGCTCCTCGCTGGGCGTCGGGCCCTGCTCCGGGGGCTTGGGCCCGGCGGCCCACTCCTCGGACAGTTCCCGCAGGAGCGGCTCGTCGCCGCGGGAGTAGGCCGCGTTGACCCGGGTGATGAACTCCTCGCGCCGGGCCCGCTCGGCGTCGTCCTGGGCCAGGTCCGGGTGTGCCTTGCGGGCGAGCTCGCGGTAGAGCTTGCGGGCCTCGTCGCTGGGGCGCACCCGCTGCGGGGGCCGCACCGGCTGGTCGGTGAGCATCGCGGCGGCCTCCGGGAAGAGTCCCTCCCCGTCCATCCAGCCGTGGAACAGCTCCTCCACACCGGGCATCGGCAGCACCTGGGCGCGGGCCTCCTGCGCCTTGCGCAGGTCCTCGGGGTCACCGCTGCGGGCGGCCCGGGCCTCCGCGATCCGCGCCTCCAGCTCGTCGAGGCGGGCGTACATGGGGCCGAGCCGCTGGTGGTGCAGGCGGGAGAAGTTCTCCACCTCGATGCGGAAGGTCTCCACCGCGATCTCGTACTCGATGAGCGCCTGCTCGGCGGCCCGCACGGCTCGCTCCAGCCGCGCGGTGCCTGTGCCTGCGGCAGCTGTGCCGTCGGGTTCCGGGGACGTCATCCGGACAGCGTAACGGTGTGGGCGTGGGGCGAGCGCCAACCGGGTACCGGGCCGGGTTGTCGGGCGGGTGCGGGTGCGTCGTGGCTGGTCGCGCAGTTCCCCGCGCTTCTTCGGGGTGGGTGCAACAGCGCCTGTCGAAATGGGCCGTCTCCTCACACCCCCGTCTCCGCCGCCAGCCTCCCCGCCCTGACCGCCGTCACCAGTTCGCCGTGGTCCGCCTCCGTGCGGTCCGCATAGGTGACGGCGAACGTGGCGATCGCCTCGTCGAGTTCGTCGTTCTTGCCGCAGTAGCCGGAGATCAGGCGGGGGTCGGCGCTGTGGGAGTGGGCGCGGGCCAGGAGGGCGCCGGTCATGCGGCCGTAGTCGTCGATCTGGTCGGCGGAGAGGGCTGCGGGGTCGACGCTGCCCTTGCGGTTGCGGAACTGGCGGACCTGGAAGGGGCGGCCCTCGACGGTCGTCCAGCCCAGCAGGTTGTCGCTGACGACCTGCATCCGCTTCTGGCCCAGCACCACCCGGCGGCCCTCGTGCTCCACCTCCGGGACCTCGAAGCCCGCGGTGACCAGGTGGGGCAGCAGGGCCGAGGGCCTGGCCTCCTTGACCTGGAGGACCAGCGGTTCGCCCCGGTGGTCCAGCAGCAGGACGACATAGGAGCGGGTGCCCACACTGCCCGTGCCGACGACCCGGAACGCCACGTCGTGCACCGCGTGCCGGGCCAGCAGCGGCAGGCGGTCCTCGGAGAGCGTGGTCAGGTAGTGCTCCAGGGACGCGGCCACCGCCGCGGCCTCCGCGTCCGGCACCCGGCGCAGCACCGGCAGCGCCTCCACGAACCGCCGCCCGCCGTCCTCGGTCGGCTCCGTCGACCTGGCCGCGAAGCGCCCGCTGGTGTTGGCCCGCGCCTTCTCCGAGACCCGCTCCAGCGTGCCGACGAGGTCGTGGGCGTCGGTGTGCGAGACGAGTTCCTCGTCCGCGATGGCGTTCCACGCGTCCAGCACCGGCAGCTTGGCCAGCAGTCGCATGGTGCGCCGGTACGCGCCCACCGCGCCGTGGGCCGCCGCGCGGCAGGTGTCCTCGTCGGCGCCGGTCTCCCGGCCGGCGAGGACCAGGGACGCGGCGAGCCGCTTGAGGTCCCACTCCCAGGGGCCGTGGACCGTCTCGTCGAAGTCGTTCAGGTCGATGACCAGGTCGCCGCGGGCGTCGCCGTACAGGCCGAAGTTGGCCGCGTGGGCGTCACCGCAGATCTGGGCGCGGATCCTGGTCATCGGGGTGCGGGCCAGGTCGTAGGCCATGAGGCCCGCCGAGCCGCGCAGGAAGGCGAACGGCGTGGCCGCCATCCGGCCCACCCGCAGCGGGGTGAGCTCGGGGATGCGGCCGCGGCTCGACTCCTCGACCGCGTCGACCGCGCCGGGGCGGGAGATGTCGAGGTCGAGCGCGGCATGGGCGCTGCGCGGGACGCTCTCGCGCAGCGCCTTGCCCCGCTTCTTGGGCGAGTCCTGGTGCGCGCTCTCGGGCCACCGGGCGAAGCCGCGCACGACGGGCCGCCGGGCCGCACTTCCGGCGGACTCCGCCGCCGCTCCGGCCTGGGCTCCCGCACCGGTATCGGTCACACCGACCGCCTCCCCCGCAACTGGCTCCGCGCCGGTCCGGTGTCCGGTCCGCGCGTCAGGATCATCAACTCGTGCCGACCGTACAGCCACCAGCCGAAACGCGTCAGACCCTGTGGACAACTCCGCGGTTGTGGAGAAGCTCCGGGGGCGAGGGCGCCGTGCGGGCTCAGCCCAGCTTGTCCACCGCCTGGTAGTACGTCCACGCCAGCGCGTCGCACGACGTCTTCTTCACTCCGGAGTACGTGGCGCACACGCGCTTGAGGTCGGCGTAGAACGCGTTGTCCAGGCGGGCCTTGTTGGCCTGGAAGGTGCCGGCCGCCTCGTAGTTGCCGTAGCCGAAGTCATGGCGGACGCAGGCGTTCGCGAACGGGAAGCCGAAGGGGTTGTCGGGGGAGGTCGTGCAGTAGTCGGTCGACCAGTCGAAGCCGTACGCGCTCCAGGCGCCCTGGTTCGCTCGGGCCGCGATGAAGGCGTTGTAGCTGCTCGCGTCGGTCTGGGTCCAGCTGCTGAGCACGGCGGCCTTGTCGGCGGGGGCGGCCTGAGCGGTGGCCGCCGGCAGCAGGACGGCGGTCACGGCGAGGGCGGCGGTGAACAGAGGTGCGGCGAGACGACGGCGCATGGGCTCCTCCTCCGGGCACGGGGACGCCCCGGCGGGGATTCGCCGGGGCGTGGCCCAGAAGAAGGGGACGCTCTATGCCGTCCGCATGACGGAGCTATACCTGGCGGACCGCTCCTGGTCGGGCTCGGTCACGCGCGCAAATACGCCAGCACCGCCAGCACCCGTCGATGCGTCTCGTCCGCCGGCGGCAGGTCCAGCTTCGTCAGGATGCCCCCGATGTGCTTGCCCACGGCCGCCTCCGACACCACCAGCTCCCGTGCGATGGCCCCGTTGGACTTGCCCTCGGCTATCAGCGCCAGCACCTCCCGCTCGCGCGGGGTGAGCCGCTCCAGCGGGTCGCGGCGGCGGCGCAGCAACTGGCGTACGACTTCGGGGTCGACGACCGTGCCGCCCTCGGCGACCTCGGACAGGGCGTCGACGAACTCCTCGACCTGGCCGACCCGGTCCTTGAGCAGATAGCCGACGCCGGTGCCGTCGCCGGAGTCGAGGAGTTCGGAGGCGTAGGTGCGCTGCACGTACTGGCTGAGCACCAGCACCGGCAGGGCGGGGCGGCTCTCCCGGAGGCGGACCGCGGCGTGCAGGCCCTCGTCCTGGAAGCCGGGCGGCATGCGGACGTCGGTGACCACGATGTCCGGGTCGTGCTCCTCGACGGACGCGATCAGCGCACGGGCGTCACCGACGGCCGCGACGACCTCGTGGCCGCACCGGCCGAGCAGGCCTATGAGGCCCTCGCGCAGCAGCACGCTGTCCTCGGCCAGGACTACGCGAAGCGATCGGCCGCCTCGCTCAACTCGGTCGCCTCGCAAGGGAACTCCACACGCAGCAGGGTCGGTCCGCCCGGCGGGCTGGACAGGGAGAGTCTGCCATCCAGGACCGACACCCGGTCCGCGAGTCCGGTCAGTCCGGTGCCCGCGGAGGCGTCGGCGCCGCCGCGGCCGTCGTCGCGCACCTCCAGCAGCAGCCGTCCGCCGCTGTGCCCGCCGCGGACCTCCGCGCGGCTCGCCCCGCTGTGCTTGGCGATGTTGGCGAGGGCCTCGCAGACCACGAAGTACGCGGCCGCCTCCACCGCCTGCTCGAACCGTCCCGGCAGCGGTAGGTCCACGTCGACGGGGATCACGGAGCGGTCGGCGGCGTCGGCGACGGCGGCTTCGAGGCCGTAGTCCGCCAGGACCTTCGGATGGATGCCGTGGATGAGTTCACGCAGTTCCGCGAGGGCCTTGCCGGCCTCGTCGTGGGCCTTGGCGAGCTGATCGGCGAGCGGACCGGGCGGGGCGTCGAGGCGGGCCAGGCCCAGGGTCATCGTCAGGGCGACCAGGCGCTGTTGGGCGCCGTCGTGCAGATCGCGTTCGATGCGCCGGCGCTCGGCCTCGAAGGCGTCCACCAACCGCACCCGGGAACGGCTCAGTTCGACCACGCGGGCGCCCAGGTCGCCGTCCCGGTCGGCGATCAGCAGCCGGGTCAGCTCGGCGCGGGCGCCGGCCGCGACGCCCAGCGCGTAGGCGCCGAGGGCCAGGAGGAGCAGTCCCAGCACGGCGACCCCGAACGCCGTCGGCCAGGTGGTGACCGTCCACTGCTTGAGCACCTTCGTCTCCTGGCCCTCCCCGATCGTGGCCATGAGGAGCGGGGTGGCGGCCATGGAGAGCGGGAAGAGCAGCCCGACCGTGAACACCAGCGCGTCCAGCGGCCACAGCAGGCCCGCGAAGAGCACGGTGTACGCGAGTTCGCGCCAGGTGACCTGCTCCTTGAGCCGGGTCGTCAGCCAGGACACCAGTCCCTCGGCGGCCGGCGCCTGGTGCGGGTCCGGTGCCGGGTCCAGGTCGACGAGGCCGAGCCTGCGCCGCTCCACCCAGGCCACCGGCAGACCGGCGAGGGCCAGCACGACCAGCAGCGGCAGCCCGACCAGGACGACGGCCAGCGCTCCGCCGACCGCGGCCAGCGTCACCAGGCCGACCAGGGCGAGGACACCGGCGACCGCGCCGGTCAGCAGGTAGCAGACCGAGCGCCAGGGCCACGCCGACAGCAGGAAGCCCGGCCGGGACATGGCCTGCCACACATTCCGAGGGTGCATGGGAGTCACCGTAGAAGGGCGGCCGGGGGCGCTGCCATGGGTCCAGGGGGCGGGCCGGGGGTAGGGCCAGCCCTACCCCCGGCGGCGGGAGCGACGGAATCCGGCCAGGTCAGCGCCGGGATGCGGGCCGGTCGTAGGGCCGCTCGGGCCGTCGTACGACGATCTCGGCCGCCCCACGGCGGGTCACGGCCGTCCGCTCGCAGGCTCTTGCCACGGCAGGCTGCTGCCAAATTGAAGGCACAATTCCGCCAACGTGCGGTGCGAACAATGGCCAAAGGACAACGCTTCGGCGTTCCGCGCCGGCCGGGCCGCTCCACGGGCCGTGGCCGCACGAGATGGGGGAGTCACACGTGGAATTCCAGCTTCTCGGACCGGTGGAGGCGAGAGACGGGGCCCGGCGCATCGCGCTGTCCGGCTCCAAGGTGCACACGGTTCTCGCCGTGCTGCTGCTCGCCCGGGGACGGGTGGTGAGCGACGGACGGCTGAGCGAACTGCTGTGGGGGTGGAGTCCGCCCGCCACCATGAACGCGCAGATCTACACCTACATATCCCGGCTGCGGAAGCTGCTCGGCCCCGAGGTCGACCTGGTCCGGCGCCCGCCCGGCTACCAGTTGACGGCCGCCGGCGCCCACGTCGACGTCCTCGAGTACGAGCGCCTCGACCGGCTCGGCAGGCGGGCGCTGGAGGAGCGGCGGTTCGAGGACGCGGCCGAGACCCTGCGGCGGGCGCTGGAGTTGTGGCGCGGGCCGGCGCTGGCCAATGTGACGTCCTATCTCGCCGAGGCGGAGCTGCCCCGGCTGGAGGAGGCCCGCACCAGCACCCTGGAGCACCGCATCGAGGCGGACCTCGTCCTGGGCCGGCACCAGCGGGTGGTCTCCGAACTGACCGGTCTGGTCGCCGAGTTCCCGGTACGGGAGCGGCTGCGCGCCCAGCTGATGACGTCCCTGTACCGGTGCGGGCGGCAGGCCGAGGCGCTGCGGGTCTTCCACGAGGGGCGCGGGGTGCTCGCCGAGGAGCTCGGCGTGGACCCGGGACCGGACCTGACAGCCACCTACCAGGCGGTGCTCAGCGGCGAACTGAGCCTGCTGCCGCGGCCGGCCGCGAGCGGGCCGGTGTCGCTGGTGTCCCCGCCGGTCATGGTGCCGCCCGCGACCGCCGACTTCACCGGCCGCCAGGTCGAGTTCGCCGAGCTGTGCGCCCGGTTGGCGCCGGACGGCCGGCCCTCGGGCTTCCGGACCCGGCGCCTGCTGATCACCGGGATGGCCGGGATCGGCAAGACCGCCCTCGCCCTCCAGGTGGCGCATGCCGTGGCCGGGGAGTTCCCCGACGGGCTGCTGCACGCACGGCTGCGGCACGAGGACGGCACGGTCAAGGACTCCGCCGAGGTGCTCGTCGGGCTGTTGCGGGCGCTCGGCGAGCGCGACGAGGACATGGCGGCGCCGGACGCCCCGGACCGCCTGGACGACCTGATCCACCGCTATCGCACCCGGACCGCGGGGCGCCGGCTGCTGATCCTGCTGGACGACGCCGCGGGCGAACTCCAGCTGGACGCGCTGCTGCCGGCCACGACCGACGCGGCGGTGCTGGTGACCAGCCGCAACCGGCTCACCGCCGTGCCCGGTTCCCGCACCGTCGTGCTGGAGCCGATGGGGGTCTCGGAGTCCCTCGCGCTGCTCGCGACGATCGCCGGGAACACCCGGATCGTGGTGGAACCGGAGGCGGCCGACGTGATCGTGCGGGCGTGTGCCGGGCTGCCGCTCGCGCTGCGGGCCGCGGCGGTCCGGCTCGCCGCCCGTCCGCACCGCCCCGCCGCCCGACTGGCCCGGCGCCTCGCCGACCCGGCGCTGCGGCTCGGCGAACTGCGCGCCGGAGAGCTGGACGTGGGCCGCGTCCTCGGCTCGGCCCTGCGCGCCCGGCCGCACGGCGAGCGGGACCTCGCGCGCGTCCTGGCCTCGCCCGCCGCCGGCACGTTCACCGCGGCCGAGGCCGGGGTGGTGGCCGGGCTGTCCGAGGACACGGCCGAGGAACTGCTGGAACGGCTGGTCGAGGGCGCGCTGCTGGAGATGGCCGGCATCGACGCCGAGGGCCGCCCGCGCTACCGCTTCCACGCACTGGTCCGGCTCGCGGCGCTGACCGAGGCGGCCGGCCACGACACGGACAGGAACACCGACAGGCGGCTCACGGCGGCGGGTTGAGCCGTGGCCTACGACCGTCAGGGGCGCGCTACGCGGGTCGACCCGCTCCGCGCGGTGCTCCTGGTAGGTCCGCCCGAGCCCCGTGGGTATGCCCAGCCCTACCCCAAGTCTCGTCCCTGCCGCACTGCGTCGCGGTGTCCTCACGCGGTTTCGTGGAGTCACCGAGAGGACGAGAGAGGCGGCACCCGGATGACGGCTTGGCTGGCGGAGCAGATGGCGGCGCACGGCGGCGTCGGCATTCTCGCCGTGGTGCTGCTGCTGCCCGCGCTGGAGGCGGCTCTCCCGGTGATCGGCGCGCTGCTGCCGGGCCAGACGGCGGTGGTGCTGGGCGGGATGCTCGCCTGGCAGGGCCATGTGACGGTCGAGGCGGCGCTGCTCACCGCGCTGGCCGGCGCCGTCCTCGGCAACCTGGCCGGATACGCCGTCGGCCGCCGCTGGAAGGGCCGGGTGCTCGCACCGCTCCAGGCGCGGGCGGGCCGGCGCCGCTACACCGAGCGGGCCCTCGGGCTCATCGAACGCCGGGGCGCCGGCGCGGTGTTCGTCGGCCGGTTCACCGCCGTCCTGCGCACCCTGGTGCCGACCCTGTGCGGGGCGCTGCGCATGCCCCTGCGGCGCTATCTGCTGTGGTCCGTGGTCAGCAGCGCCGTGTGGGCCCCGGCGTTCGTGCTCATCGGCTATGTCATCGGGCCCGCCGGACCCGGGTGACACCGCCCCGGCGGCTCACGCAGCCTCTTGCCACGGCAGCCACCTGCCAGGCGCAACGCCGGACCCGGCACCCCGGCCCCGCCCACAATGGCGGTGCCGGCGCCGGCTCCACCAGCCCAGAACTTCCGTCCCGCCCAGGTGTGCGGGAGGACCGACACCGAACGAGTTGGGACAGATGAACAACGACGCCATCCAGTTGCGCTCCGTCAGCAGGAGCTACGGGTCGGGCGACAGCGCCGTCACCGCCCTCGACCAGGTCTCCCTCTCCTTCCCGCGCGGCACCTTCACCGCCGTCATGGGCCCCTCCGGCTCCGGCAAGTCGACCCTGCTCCAGTGCGCCGCGGGCCTGGACCGCCCCACCTCGGGCTCGGTCTCGGTGGGCGGCACCGAGCTGACCAAGCTCAGCGAGACCAAGCTGACGCTGCTGCGCCGCGAGCGCATCGGGTTCGTGTTCCAGGCGTTCAACCTGCTGCCCGCGCTGACCGCCGAGCAGAACGTCGCCCTGCCACTGCGGCTGGCCGGCAAGCGGGTCGCGAAGTCCCGGGTGCGTGAGGTGCTCCAGCAGGTCGGGCTGGGCGAGCGCGCCCGGCACCGGCCGACCGAGATGTCCGGCGGCCAGCAGCAGCGCGTCGCCCTGGCCCGCGCGCTGATCACTCGCCCCGAGGTCCTCTTCGGCGACGAGCCGACCGGTGCCCTGGACTCGCAGACCAGCCGCGAGGTGCTGGCCCTGCTGCGCTCCATGGTCGACCGCGAGGGTCAGACGATCATCATGGTCACCCACGACCCGGTCGCCGCCTCCTACGCCGACCGCGTGGTCTTCCTCGTCGACGGCCGGGTCAACGGCGAGCTGATCGGCGCGAGCGCGGACGACATCGCGGCCCGGATGACCAAGCTGGAGGCCGTGCCGTGCTGAGCGTCGCCCTGCGCACCCTGCGCACCCGCTGGGTCACCTTCGTCGGCAGCTTCGTCGCCCTCTCGCTGGGTGTCGCGCTGCTCGCCGTGATGGGCCTGGCCCTCGCCTCCTCCCTGGACGCGCCCGAGCGGCAGCCGGAGCGGTTCGCCGCGGCGCCGGTCGTCGTGCAGGGGCAGGACACCCTGTCGGTGCCGACCCCGATCGGCGACCGCACCCAGAAGCTCGTCCACCCGCGCGCGGTGCCCGAGGCGACCGTGGGCAGGCTCCGCGAGCTCGGCACGGTCGTCGCCGACCGGTCGTTCGCGGTGCGGGCCGCGAAGGGCCCCGGCGACCTGGTCGGCCACCCCTGGTCCACGGCCGCCTTCGCGCCGTACGCGATCGACGCGGGCCGTGCTCCCCGTGCCGCCGACGAGGTCGTCGTCACCGGTGACTGGGCCCGGCCCGGTGAGCGCGTCACGACCGACCGCGGGACCGTCACGGTCGTCGGCACCGTCGCCTCGCGCGGCTTCGAGGACGCCGTCTTCTACACCGACGCCCGGGCCGCCGAACTGTCGCCGACCAGCACCCAGGTGGTGGTGACGGCGGACGCGGCGGACGTGCGCGCGGCCGTCGAGGGACAGGACCTCCAGGTCCTCACCGGCACCGACCGCCGTCTCGCCGACGCCGATCCGGACCGCGACAGCGAGGCGCTCACCGCGATGAACGCCATGTTCGGCACCGCCGGCGGAGTCACCGCCTTCGTGTCGGTGTTCGTGGTGGCGTCCACGTTCGCCTTCGCGGTCGCCCAGCGGCGCCGGGAGTTCGGCCTGCTGCGCACCGCGGGCGCCACCCCCGGCCAGGTCCGGCGGATGGTGTTCGCCGAGGCCCTGGTGGTCGGCGTGCTGGCGTCGGCGGCGGGCTGTGTGCTCGGCGCGTACGGCGCCCCGAAGCTCGCCGCGTGGGTGGTCGACGGCGGGCTCGCACCCAGCTGGTTCACCATCGGCGACTTCACCTGGCCGTACCACATGGCCTTCTGGACCGGTCTGCTCGTCGCGCTGCTCGGGGTGATCGCCGCGTCCTGGCGGGCCGGCCGCACCGGCCCCACCCAGGCGCTGCGCGAGGCGTCCGTGGACACCAAGGCGATGACCTGGGGGCGCTGGCTGTTCGGGGCCGGGCTGCTGCTGACCGCGGCGGTGACCCTGGGGCTCGCCCTGGTCTCCGACCCGGGTGAACTGCTGCACCGCAAGACCTACGTCAGCCGTCCGATGCTGCTCATCACCGCGATCGCGCTGCTCGCGCCGGTCCTGGTGCGTCCGCTCACCCGGCTGATCGCCTGGCTGCCGGCCCAACTGCCCGGCGCGGGCGGCATGCTGGTGCGGGAGAACGCGGCTGCCGGCATCCGCCGTACGGCGGCGATCGCGGCGCCCGTCCTGGTCACCGTCGCTCTCGCGGGCTCGCTGCTGGGCGCCACGGCCACCCTGAACGAGGCGAAGGCCACCGAGACGCGCGAGCAGACGGCGGCCTCCTTCGTGGTCACGCCGGCCGGGGACGCCGGGTTCGACGCGGCGACCGTGCGCAAACTCAAGGCGGTCAAGGGCGCCGTGGTCTCGGCGACCTCGTCGAGTGCCGTGTACGTCCTGGAGGACGGCGTCGCCCTCATCAAGTCCGAGGCCCGCGCGGCCGATGCGGGTCCGCTCGCCGCGACCGTGCGTCTGCCGCTGGCCGCCGGGAAGGTGAGCGACCTCGACGACGACTCGATCATCGTCAACGAGGAGTGGGAGAAGCACACCGTCGGACAGCGCGTGGACGTGTGGCTCGGGAACGGCACGAAGAGGTCGCTGCGGATCGCCGCGGTGATGACGACCGGCACCGGGAACAACGGCGCCTATGTCACCCCCGCCAACGCCCCCGGTGCGCGCGTCGACCGGGTGGACGTCTCCCTCGCCGACGGGGCCGACCCGTCGGCCGTGTCCGCCGCGCTCACCAAGGCGGGCGGGCAGGTCTTCACCAAGGATCAGTGGGTGCAGGCCAGTTATCCCGAGACCAACCGGACCACCCGGTACGGCTTCATCCTGGTCCTCGGCATCGCCCTGCTCTACACCGGGATCTCCCTGGCCAACACGATGGTCATGGCGACCTCCGACCGGGTGCGCGACCTGGCCGTCCTGCGGCTGGCCGGGGCCACCCAGTGGCAGGTGCTCAGACTGGTCGCCGGTGAGGCGCTGATGGTCGTCGCGGTCGGCGGAGTGCTCGGACTCCTGGTCGCCGGGCTCAACCTGGCGGGCATGTGGAGCGCGCTCGGTCTGCTGTCGGTGTGGAGCCCGGTGGAGATGCCGTGGGCGGAGCTCGGGGCGACCGTGGGTGCGTGTGCCGTGCTGGCGGTGGTGTTCTCCGTCGCCCCCGCCGGGCTGGCCATGCGGCGCCGGGCCGTGGAACTGGCCGGCATGCGGGAGTGACCCCCTGACCGGCGCCGGTCGGTACCTCCCCCGTCCCGGTCGGCGCCACCCCGCTCGCGGACCCACCCCGGGGTCCACGAGCGGAAACGACGGCCGGGTCGCCTCGCAGGGC